>CAZUZJ010000098.1:0-8652 GCA_964624225.1 uncultured Desulfobulbia bacterium
GCATCGAGGTGGCGGCCAGCGTCGGTCTCGACCACTTCGAGATCAGTCGGGGCGGTTACCGGCCGCAGACCTACCAGGTGGAGGGGGACGCCTCCAGCGCCTCCTATTTCTTCGCCGCCGCAGCGGTCACCGGTGGCACCGTCCGGGTGGCCAATGTGCCGGAGCCATCGCTCCAGGGCGACACCGCCCTGGTCAGGATGCTGGAAATGATGGGCTGCACGGTGGAATACAAAAACGGCATAACCCTGACCGGCCCCAGAGAGCTGCGTGGTATTGAGGTGGACATGGGCGACTGCCCGGACGTGGCCCCGACCCTTGCAGTGGTGGCATCCCGGGCCAGAGGGCGCACGGTGATAAAAAACATCGCCCATCTCCGCATCAAGGAGTGCGACCGGATCAGCGCCATGGCCACCGAACTTGCCAAAATGGGGGCTCGGGTGGAGGAGCGGCCCGATACCCTTATCATCGAAGGCGTGCAGGACGATGCCCCCCTGCACGGGGCAACGATCGAGACCTACAACGACCACCGCATCGCCATGTGCTTCGCGGTGGCCGGCCTGGTGACGCCGGGGGTGACGATCACCAACGAACAGTGCGTGGCCAAGTCCTTCCCCGACTTCTGGGAGCGGTTCAAACTGTTGTATTGAACTGGATGTCCAGCAGGGTATTTCCGCATTCATCACCCGCGATGGTCTCGCGACAAATACCCTTTCCCACTGAGAGCACAGAAGACAAAGAGAAAACATCCTGAATCACAGCAAGGTATCTCGGCAAACTCTGTGATTGATTCCGAGTTTCGTGCGGCGTCATCACCATTACCGACACCCCTCTCTCTTTTTCAACAGGTCAGGTGAAAACCGGCCGCCACCTCCCTGCCCACCGCGCGCAGCTGGTTGAAAGTCAGGGCCGCAACCGCGGTCGGCTCCTCGATCAGCTCAATGCCAAGGAGAGCGAGCTCCTTCTTCAGGGGCTCGGCCACCTTCATCAGTCCCGGGTTGCCCTGGCCGATCACCAGCACCTCCGGCCGGACGACAAAAATATCCGCCACATCGCTGACCTCGACCGCATGGCCGCTCTTGCGCCACCAGCCCGCCACCACCCGGCTGCCGACAATTTTCAGGTCTGCGCCATGGACGGTACCGTTTACCACCATTCTGCCAAATGAATACTCCTCAATCATGACTCACCGATTAACTCCGCGCGGCAAAGAATCACGCTGATCGACACGTCCAGCATGTTCCCCCACAGAAAATTGCTGATTCTGCCGATGCCGCCGTTCTGAGGGATCAGCTCCTTCACCTCGCACGGACAGCACGGCCGTATGGTGCTGCTTCCATAACGTGTTCTGCTCTTTTTCCCGTCAACTCCCCGCTCACAGACCGGCGATCACCCCTTCCACATCATCGATCAGCTCTTCCACCGTGTCGTACCAGACGCTTGCCCCTTGCGAAAAATGCATAAAGATATTGTTGAGTTCGGTCGGGATATAGGGATAGAGCTTTTTGAGATTCACCACCCGGTTTTTCGACAGCAGGGAATAATCTTCCGGCGCGATGCGGGAAAGCACGGTTTCGCCGAGTCCGGGATCGTCGACGATCTCGCGGGGATGAAAGTTGCCGCGACCGACGAGAAACATCAGCAGATTGCCAAGCTCCAGCAGGTCGAGGGCAAAGGGGCGTTCCGGCAGATAAAACTCGTAATCGAAATCGATCCAGCGGAACATGCCGGTCTCGTATTCCACCAGGATATGGTCGCGCCGGATGTCGCCGTGCCGAAAGCCCGCCTCGTGCAGGAGCTGAATGGCCCGTCCGCAGGCGACATACTCGCGCAGCACCCCTGGCAGCACGGTCTCGAAGTACTCCCGATGATCGCACTCCTTTCGGTAAATGTGCTTGTCGAGCCGGCGGCCGCTGACGATGTCGAGAATCCGCACCAGATTGCCGACCTCGTCCTCCACCGCGTAGCCCTGCATGAAGCGCTCATGGCCGTGGGTCAGCTCCAGGATGCGCGCCTCTTTTTCCGGGCTGCGGTAACAGGGGATGGTGAACTGGCCGACGGTGACGGAAAAGACCTCGTGAAAAACAAGTTTGAGGATGTGGGAAACACCGATCTCCAGATCCACCACCTTCGGCACCCACTGCTTCGGCTGGTCATCTACCCCGAAACGCCCCTCCACCGTGTGACCGGAAACGACAAAATAACGGTTATCGGCGATGATGATGTCCCCGTAGTCGATGGAGCTGAAATTCGAGGTGTCGCCATAGACCCTGGGCTGCCGCCGCAGGGAGGACCCAATCCGGTGCGCCCGGAACAGGGCGGCGATGTGTTCCGGAATGTCGTGTAAGGTCTTCGGCATGCCACACCTGACAATGTCTGGATCAGGAAACGACCCAGACGGTGAAATTGTGGCTCTCCCGCAGCACCGCGGTGGAGACGCTGCCAAAGAGAAACTCCTCCGCCTTGGAGATGCCCCGGCGGCCGAGCACCACCGTGCCGTAATCGCCCTCCTTCTGGCTCTGCAGGATGGTTTTGCTGAAAGTCTTGCCGCTCGCCATCCGGCAGGAGGTCGTTATCCGGCCCCGGTCGACGCCGTGTCCGCTCAACACCTGCTCGGCCCGCGCGAAGATCGCCTGCGCTGCCTTTTCCTTTTCCTCCCGGTATTCCTGCAGGGTATGCTTTTCGGTATAGTAATAGGGCGGCGGTTCCGGATAGACATGGAGCAGACAGATCTCCACCCGGTCTATCGAGCCCGCCACCTCGCCGACATAGTTCAGCACCAGCTCGGAAAGGTTACTTTCATCCACCGCCACCAGAATCTTCCGCCAGTTTGCCATTTGCCTCACCCGCCTGCCGCCGGAAAGCGGCCCAGATCAGAATCGCTCTTCCTTCTCGTCAACCAGCCCGTAACTCTTCTCCACACTCCTGATCAGCTCGAACATGGTCTGGTGGGTTACCGCCTCGATTCCATTGCGGCGGCCATAGCGGTAAAGTATGCCGTTTAAGGCATCCACCTCGGTCTTGCGCTGGTTGATGATGTCCTGCAGCATGGGGGAGAGGTGATTGAATGTCCGACGACAGGTGGCGATCAGCATGCCATAGAGGTCCGTGGCGCCGAGGACGATCCCGCAGGCCTCGGCGACTTCTTCCCCCTCATCGACCAGGCGTTTGAGCAGGGAAATGGACTCGACCCCCTCGATGAGATGGCCGTTGCGCTGCCGCACCACGGCCGAAACAGGATTGATGGCGGCATGGACGATGACCTTGCACCACATGCGGCTGACAATGTCCTGGACCGGCTCGGTCTCAATGGCGCATTTGTTCAGCAGGCTGTTTATCCTGTCGAGCCGGGGACTGATCGTGCCGTCATATTCACCGATCTTGGTCTTGCCGATACCGTCATTCGCCACCAGGCCCGGACCGAGAGCGGTTGCCGCCATATTGGTAAAACCGGGGATGATGTTTTTGCGCTCCACCACCCGGCCCATGACCTCAAGGTGGCCAAGGCCGTTCAACAGGCTCACCAGCGGCGAGTTGTCGCTGACCAGATGGGCGACGCCGAGAACAGCCTCGTATACATGATAGGACTTAACCGCCATGATAAGCAGATCACACTGGCCGATCTCGCCGCCGCTGTCGGTCGCCCGGGCCGGATAATAGGCGATCTTTTCCGCCGCCTGCTCATGCATCGTCACCCCGACCCCCTTGTCGTTGATGGCAGCAACCACCTCCTGATCCGGTTCGACAAACCACACATCTTCCCCGCCCCGGGCGAGCAACGCCCCGAACAGTCGCCCCAGTGCCCCTGCTCCGACAATGACTATCTTCATTTTGACGCACTCACAAAAAGTATCAACACCCTTCATCATAGCCCTTTTCCTCATCTCAGCACATCAGCAGCAACCCTGTCAAACAAATAATGAATCGCGCCTCATTCTCAACCTGTACCTTTTCCTTGACATCCCTTTTTTTGCCGGTATCATGGGTCATACTTTTCAGGCGCTCTTAACCGAGCTTAATAGGGAACCCTGTGCAAATCAGGGACGGGCCCGCCGCTGTAACCGGGGACAACGATCGCATAATGTCACTGGCCAAGAGGGAATACCGCTGTGTGAACGGCGCATTCCCCGGCCGGGAAGACGCGATCCGCGGATGATCCGGAAGTCAGAAGACCTGCCTGCGAAAATGCTTTACTGCTCCCGCGGATCAGGAGCGGTTCGTGTATCTGAGGAAAAATCAGGGAATCCCCGGATCAATTTCGATTGGTCCGGGGATTTTTTTGTGCGCCCCGGACTGTGACTCTCATTGTTCATCCACACTCCGGAGGCAAAAAATGGCACCACACGAGCGATCGTTCTGCAAAATCACCCTGTTTCTCATCCGGGACTGGGACGCCTTCCAGGCCGCCATGCGCGGTTGCCTGTAAGGGAGGCCCGCCATGAAAAAATTCCTGTGCACCCCCTGTCTGCTGCTCACCCTGACCTGGCCGATCACGGGCCGGGCCGACGAATCGGCGGTCAGCGTTCTTGACGAGGTGGTGGTTACCGCGGCGCGGGTCGCGGAACCGGCCCGCGCGGTGAGTGCCGCCATCACGATCATCGACAACGAGGAGATCGCCCTCTCCCCGGCCCGCACCGTGGGCGAGCTGCTGACCGCCAAGGGAATCGGCTCGGTGAAGCACTACCCCGGCGCCCTGACCGCCATCGACATCCGCGGCTTCAAAAGCGAATCCTACGGCACGGATCTCAAAAGCCACGTTCTCATCCTCCTTGACGGCCGGCGGGCCGGCACCGGCAATATCGCCAAGATCACCACCGCCAACGTCGAGCGCATCGAGATCATCCGCGGTCCCGGTTCGGTGCAGTATGGTTCCGCCGCCATGGGCGGAGTGATCAACGTCATCACCCGCCAGGGCAGCGGCGCCCCCGCCGCTGCCCTGGCGGCCAGCCTCGGCAGTCACGGCTACGGCGAGGGCCGTCTCGCGATTGCCGGCACCAAGCGCCAGATCGATTTTGCCGGGGCCTTCTCGCGCTCCTCCATGAATGATTACAACACCGGCAGCGGCGACCGCTTCGCCAACACCGGCTCCGACCGGCTCGACTCCTACTCGATCAACGCCGGCTGCAACTTCTCGCCGGTTGATCGCCTCGGCCTCACCTTCACCCGTTCGGACGGCAGCGGCATCGGCAATCCGGGATATCTCAGCAGCAATGATCTCGACAACTTCAAGAATGCAGCCAACCATTCGGCCGATCTCGTTTATGACGGTGAAAGCCGGGCCGGCAGGCTGGGCTGGCGGCTGCGCGCCTTCGACGGCCAGGACCGCGACAGCTGGCATGATCCGCTCATCAGCAACGCCAGCGGCTGGGACGACGGCATCACCGACTGGAACGAGACCGATTTTTCCGGGGTCCAGGCCCAGACCACCCTGGCGCTCGGGCCGTTCCGCCTGACCGGCGGCATCGACTGGCTGGCCTACGACACGGCGAGCAGCATGGACCCGGCCCGCTCGGACTATGACAACACGGCCTTCTTTGTCCTTGCCCAGGCGAAAATGCTGGAAGACAGGGTCATCATCAACGGCGGCCTCCGCCATGACGGCTATGAGGTCGAAGTGGTGCAGCCGGAGGGACGGACCGAGAAGGACAGCAACCAGACCGCGAGCCTCGGGCTCGCCTATCTGCCCTCATCTTCATGGAAAATCCGCGCCAATTACGGCGAGGCCTTCATTATGCCGGCGGCCGGCGAGCTGGCCGCTGATTTCGTTTCCGACTTCGGGGTGCACTACCTCGGCAATCCGCAGCTTGCCCCGGAAGCGAGCCGGACCTGGGAGGGCGCGGTGGAATATGACAACCCCGCCAGCGGCCTTCGCGCCGGCCTCGGCTATTTCCACACCCGCTTCCGGGACAAGATCGAAAGCGTCTGGAGCGCCGAGGGCCGGACCTGGCACAATGTCGGCAAGGCGCGCATCGCCGGCTTCGAGGGCGAGATCTCCTGGGATCTCGGCGCCCGTTTCGGCTGGACTCATGAAGTGCGCCCCTTCTGCTCGTTCGTTTACCTCGACCAATTCGACGATCTCGACAGCAACGAGGAACTCACCTACATCAGTGATCTCAATGCGAGCGCCGGTCTTGCCGTCGGCGATCATGACCGGCTGAGCGGCCGGCTCACCTTCACCCACCGCGGCGAGCAGACCATCGAGGACTGGGAATCCGGCCTCTTTCCGGCCCCGGTAATCAGTTCCGGCGGCTTTGTCGTGGCCGATCTTACCGCCAGTGCCCGCATCATCGAATTCGCCACCCGCGGCAGCCTGACCCTGAGCGGCGCGATCACCAACCTTTTTGACAGGGACTATGCCTGGGTCAAAGGTTACCCCATGCCGGGCCGGATGGTGTATGCGGGCGTGACCTGGAACTACTGAGCGGCATGGCAGCGATGGCAGAGGAAACGGCGGACATTCTCCGGCTGCCGGTCTGGCAGGAGGGCAGGGAGCGACACGATCCCGGCAGCAGGGCCGGCTTGCGCGCCGCCGCCTTTGCCGTGGCCCTGCTGCTCCATCTCACCCTGCCCCTGCTGCTGGTCAGCAGGGGACAGATCGCGGAGGAGGACCGATCCGATCTGCTGCCGGTAATGCTGATCAGCGAGGCGCCGTCCACCCCGCTTTCTCCGTCCGTCGAGGAGTCCACCGCTCCGGCGCCTTGGCAACGGCCGCTGATGGTGCCCGCCGCGACCAAAAGGGGAAAGAGGACGAGGAGCGCGGCTGTTGACTCCGCGAACCCGCTGCCGCCGCAGCCGATGATGCCCCCGGCCGCTCCGGTCGGTTCGACCTCGCCGGAGTCGCTTGCCCTGGCGACCGGGACGACCGTCCCGGTCGCACCAGCGGCCCACCCGGTCGGCGAGAACGAGCCGCCGCCGGCGCCAACCGCAATGGCGGAGGGAACCGTACCCGCTTCGGCAGCGGGATCGACCGCGGACGTCAGCCCCAGTTACGCGGACAACCCGGCACCGCCCTACCCACCCCTGGCCCGACGGCGGGGCCAGACCGGCACCGTGGAGGTCGAGGTGCTGGTCAGCCCCCACGGCCGGGCGGAAGAGATCCGCCTGGCCCGCGGCAGCGGCCATGCCCTCCTCGACCGGACTGCCCTCGAGACCGTGCGCCACTGGCGTTTTGTCCCCGGCCGGCGGGGCAACGAAACAGCGGCCATGTGGGTGCGGATCCCGGTCCGCTTTGCCCTGAGCGACTGATATTTATGGAGAAATACCCCATGACACCCTTTTCCCGGGCAATGACGCTGCTCTTCTGCCTGCTCGCCTTCCGCCTGTCGCTTTCAACGGCACAGGCGGCCACCTTCATCGACCAGACCGGCAGGCAGGTTGTCATTGCCGCCCCACCGCAACGGATCGTCGCCCTGATTCCGAGCATCACGGAAATCGTCTTTGCCCTCGGGGCCGGCGCCCGGCTCCAGGGGGTGACCCAGTTCAGTAACGATCCGCCCGCCGCGGCCCGACTACCGCGGATCGGCTCCTATGTCCGACCCGACCTGGAAAAGATCATCGCCCTCCGGCCCGATCTCTGCCTTGCCTCACGGGACGGCAACCCGGCCCACACCGTGGACAGGATACTATCTTTCGGCATCCCGGTCTTTATCGTCGATCCCCGCAGCCTGGAGGAAGTAGCGGAATCGATCCGGCTCCTTGGCAGCGTCCTGGGGGCGGAGGAAAAGGCCGCGGCCATCATCCGGGAGATGGAGAGAAAAACCGCCATCGCCGAACAACAGGCCGCGGCTGCCGGCACCAAACCGCGGGTCTTTTTCCAGATCGACGCCGCCCCCATCATCTCCGCCGGCTCGCCCACCTTCATCGACACCCTGATCAGCCGGGCCGGCGGCGTCAATCTGGCCGCCGGTCCGGTTCCCTATCCCCGCTTCTCGTGGGAGGACATGCTGCGCCTGCAACCGGACATCGTCATCATTGCCTCCATGGCCGGCGGCTACAGCGACGAAGAGCTGACCGCAGCCTGGCGGCGCTGGCCGCAGATCCCGGCGGTGCGTGACGGCCGCATCCATGTGGTGCCGGCCGAACTGTTCGACCGGCCCACCCCGCGGCTGGCCGACGGCCTGCTTTGGCTGGCCGATCTCCTGCACGGTCCGGCAGTCCCGCCAACCGCAAGCAGAGAACCGTGAGATGGAACGGATCTTCTCCCCCATCGGCGGCCGCCTGGCCACCATCGTCATCCTCCTCGGGCTGTTGCTCGTTATTGCCGGTCTGGCGGCGATGCTGCTCGGCTCATCGAGCCGCAATCCCCTTCATCTCGCTGCGCTGCTGCACGACCTCGCCAGCCCGGATTCCACCGGCCGGGCAATTGTCTGGCAGATTCGCCTGCCCCGGGTACTTCTCGCTGCCCTTGCCGGCGCCACCCTTGCTCTGGGCGGACTCGCATTTCAGGCCCTGCTCCGCAATCCCCTGGCCGAACCCTACATCCTCGGCATCTCCGGCGGCGCCGCGGTGGGGGCCATCGGCGGCATGCTGGCCGGCATTCCCTTCTTTCCCGGAGTGACGGCAACCGCCTTTGCCGGCAGCATGGTAAGCCTTGCCATCGTCCTCCTGCTCGGCGCCGGCCCACTGGCCGGCCGGCGCGACTCCCTGCTGCTCTCC
>CAZUZJ010000099.1:0-8596 GCA_964624225.1 uncultured Desulfobulbia bacterium
GAGATCAGCACAGTCTGTAAGGCCGTTTCCGTTGTCATCGATGCCGTTGTCACAGATCTCAGGAATACATGCCGGGACGGTGGCGCAGTCGGGATCATCGCAGTCGGCAAGACCGTCGAGATCATTATCGATGCCGTCATTGCATATTTCATTTGCGGGCGACCCGGTACAGTATGGTTTCACCGCACATGCTGGATCATCGCAATCGATAACGCCGTCGCCGTTGTTGTCAATGCCGTCGCTGCAGACCTCGGGAATACAGGATGCATCTCCCTGGCAGCTGTCGTCAAAGCAGTCAATAGCGCCATCACCGTCATTGTCTATCCCGTCGTCGCAAATTTCTGCGTCAGGCAGACAGTTGACAGCGCCGGCACAGTCCGGATCTCCACAATCAACATAGCCGTCTTCGTCATTGTCGAGTCCGTCCGTGCAACTCGTCTCCGGACACCAGGCCCCGCCGCAGTCGGAATCGGCACAGTCTATATAGCCGTCGCCGTCATTGTCCACCCCGTCGGAGCACAGTTCCGCCTGGACAGTAACGGCAGGATCCTCATACTCCAGGAGAAGCTGCACGCTGTAAATGGCGCTTGCCTTGTAATCTCCCTTGATATAAACGGCCACGTCGAAATCATCGGTCAGCGGCAACCCTTCAACATCGGAAAGCCCATCGCCATCGGCATCAAGGTAGGCCATCCAGCCCTGGCTTGTTGCCAGGGGTGATTGCCCGATATCAACCCAGTCAAGCAGATTTATCACCGTGGTTTCATCCGTGCCGACGATGTACTTGATATCAAGTTTTTCCAGTGGCGGAGCCGTGCAATCCACTATCGGAATTTCAAGGGCCGGCAGGTTCTGGCCGAACTTAGGCGCTTTGAGGCGATATCGCGGCCCCCATCTGTCAAACTCATCTTTTTCAAAGGGCTCACGATCCATGGTGGTATACCAGGCGTTGGTATAGCCATACATGAGGTCCGAGGACCAGCCGCCGCTGTCGGGAGTGCCGTCTCCATCGGTATCCACAGGCTCACCCTGGGCATAAGCGGGATCCTTGAACAATGTTCCCGCCGGGATAAAATGACCATCGCCCTCAAAACAATCCCTGTCGGAAGTCCAGACGCCGCCAACATTATGAAAGCCGGGAATACGCCCTTTGGCCCCTTCGTTTTCAAAATCCTCAGGGCGAATCTGATCATTGGGGTTGTTGGTTATCTTGTGATTGACAATCAGCTCCGCCCTGGTCACTGTGTAATTTGCCCCGGGTACTTTCCACGCATCGGGCAAGGCAACCTTGGCATACATCCGCACATCGGTCGGGCGTTTGTGAATAGAACCCCAGCGGTAAAGAAACTTGCCGTCATCCTTCATGGTCATGGAATAGTCGCCGCCGGTGGCAATGTTGACCAGATCGGATTCATTGGGCGCAATGGCAAAAGGATTTGCGGGATTAACCGGATCATCCGGCGTGAAAAGGGTGTCATCGAGAGGCTCACACGCCTCCCAGCCGGGACCGGTATAGAAATAGGGTACTTTTTCAGTACAGGTCAGAACATGTTCCATAACGGTATAAAGCTCGGCGGAACATTTGACGGAATTGCCGCCCAGACCCGCGCACCAGCTGCCCTTGCGGCCGCCTGTCTTGAAATAGGGCGTTTCAGGGCTGGAGATGATGACACCGGAAACCTGCCCATAGTCATCAAAAATGTTACCGATCCAACCCTCCTCATAGACGCCGTCAATGACTTTGCGCTCCGCCCCGACAAAGTCGGTGACATTAAATGCAAACTCACTGTCAATGGGATAGGTCATGGCGCCGGTTGCCGGATCGACCTTTGGCTGCATGCCGGCGCAGGGACCAACCGTGCAGATAAAAGCCGGATTGTCGGCGTACGTCAGGCCGCTGAAGGTGCCCAGCATGTCATCCATGGAAAAAACATGCTTTGCTGATTTAAACGGCACAGTGGCCGCCATTGCACTGCTGCAGACGAAGACTCCCATCACGCCTGCAAAAACAAGACTGCTCCTCAACTGCTTCTTCATTGTTTTTCTCCTTCGGCTTTTCATTTTTTCAGGTTACCCTGATCAAGTGGACTCCCTCCTTTGTTAAAACAGTCATTGCTGCCAAAAAAAAATTATTTTTATCAATTAAGTAAGGAAAATCATGTTTGGAAGAAGTAAATAACCCAGAACCTTCCAAGAACCATCGCAGTGCCACAGAGTAACAACAATATTCATGCCACCAAGTGGGGCGTGATCAACAAAATTACATGAAGCCGAGAAGATGGTAAGGGGAAATCCATTGCAGTAAGGAAATTGTAATTTTTCACAAAGATGCTCAACTCAAAAAAAATAGCTAGGCAGTCAAGCAACAACCAGCCTGCCCGTCAGAAAATGTTGAACAGCCGACCAGTTTCTGATGAGTGCAGCATTATCTTGTGACAACAACCACAGCAATAACAATTACTAAATATGATTATTGGATGTTTGCGCGCCATCTTTTTTTACCCCGCCAGCACAGCGTTATGCCGAGACTGAAGAGTGGCAACAAAACATGCACTGCAGTCAATGGTTCGGGGCAAGATGAAAAACGTCCAGGCCGCAAAAAGGGGTCAAGTCGTCTTTTGATTCTTTTTTTTGTAACCGGCGCTCTTTTTTCCGGGGCGGTGGGCGGGGATGAGGAGGGGGAAGGACTTGAAAAATGATATATGGCATGTCGTAAGTCTACTCCCTGGGGCACTCCTGGGTTCCTGCTTCGGGGAAGATAAGAAGCGAACGTATTCGTCATTTTGCAAGAGCAGGGGGTGGAGCGTGGCGAGTGGGATGATGCCGGCGGCCCGCTCCGCCTCCTTAACCCGCCCGTTGCAAAATGAGTTTTGCAACGGGCGGGTAACTCCTGTTCCACTTGTCCGTGGCTAGATCGGTAATGGCCTGTCAGCCGCAGTGGGATCGCAAAAAGAATATTGACAGTCGGAGCAGCGCGGACTAGGGTGGCGGAATGAATGTTCATTCCGGAGGGATCGGGCATGGCTGGATCGGAGAAAAGGCAGGAGATACTGGCGGCGGCGCTGGAGCTGATCGCCGAGCACGGCTTCCATGGGGCGCCCATTGCCGCCATTGCCGGTCGGGCCGGGGTCGGGGCCGGCACCATTTATCGTTATTTTGCCAACAAGGACATCCTGATCCGGGAACTTTTTCAGGAGCTGCATGATCGCATCTGCAGTGAGCTGCGGATCGGCTACCTGGTAGACAGTCCGCTGGCGGAGCGCTTTCTCCATCTCAATTCGGCGCTGCTCCGCTATCTCATCGCCCATCCGCCGGTCTTCCGTTTTCTGGAGCAGTATCTGAACTCCCCCTACGGCGTTGACTTCCGTCGCGGCAAGCTGCTGGGCGGCGGTGCTGACAACGATCTGTACCGCAGCCTGCTGGAAGAGGGGGTGGCCGGCGGTGTGGTCAAGGATCTGCCCCTGGTCGTCCTCTTCGCTCTGGCCTTCGGTCCGTTGCTGGCAGTGGCCCGGGACCATATTTTCGGTTTTGTCTACCTTGATGAGACCTTGATCGGCCGGACGGTGCGGGCCTGCTGGGACGGGATCAGGTCAGCAGCCAGCGGTCAGGAGTCACGAGCCAGAATTCAGATGCCTCCTGCTCCCTGACACCTGTATTTCCAGAACCCGGACAAGGAAGCGCCCCTGTCGGAAACGTGTTACATTTCAGAAAAATACACAAAATCGGAAAGTTGAGTTACGGTGAAACGGCCATGAAAAATGCAGAAAAACTGACAGCGATCATCCTGGCGGCCGTCCTGGCCGCTCTGCTGGTTTTAAGCGGCTGTGGACAGCAATCCTCCGCCACCGGCCCGCCCGGGGCCGGCGGGCCGCCCGAGGTCGCGGTGGTGGTCGTCACCCCGGCGCCGGTCACCCTCAGCATGGAGCTTGCCGGCCGGACCTCGCCGCTGCGGATCGCCGAGGTTCGCCCCCAGGTGAGCGGTATCATTCTCCAACGACTGTTCAGTGAAGGAACGGAGGTGCGGGCCGGCCAGGTTCTTTATCAGATCGATTCGGCCGTTTACCGGGCCGAGGTGGCGAATGCCGAGGCCGAGCTGGCCCGGACCGAGGCCAACGTCGCCCCGGCCCGTTTGCTCGCTGAACGGTATGAGGAGCTGGTCCGCATCAACGCGGTGAGTCGGCAGGACTATGATGACGCGGCCGCCGCTCTGAAGAAGGCGGAGGCCGAGGTGGCGGCGGCCCGGGCGGAGCTTGCGCGGGCCCGCATCGATCTCGATTACACCAGTATCAAGGCGCCGATCTCCGGCCGCATCGGCCGCTCCAGCGTGACGGACGGGGCGCTGGTCTCGGCCAACCAGGCCGCACCGCTCGCCACCATCCAGCAGCTCGATCCGATCTACGTGGATGTCGCCCAGTCGAGTGCCGATCTGCTGCGTCTGAAAAAGAACCTGGCCGCCGGGCAGATCAGGAGCAATGGCGAGGCGCGGGTCAATCTTGTTCTGGAAGACGGGACCCCTTATCCCCTGCCGGGGCGGCTGAAGTTCTCCGAGGTGACGGTGGAGCAGAGCACCGGTTCCGTCACTCTGCGCGCCCTCTTTCCCAATCCGGACCAGACTCTGCTGCCCGGCATGTTCGTGCGCGCCCTTATCCCCGAAGGGGTGCAGGACCAGGCGATTCTCGTCCCGCAGCGCGGCGTCACCCGCAATCCGAAGGGGGAGGCCATGGTCATGGTGGTAGGCGCCGAAGACAAGGTCGAGCCCCGCGTCATCGAGGTGGTCAGGACCGTGGGCGACAACTGGCTGGTCAGCAAGGGGCTGGCCGCCGGTGACCGGGTCATCCTGGAGGGTATCCAGCGGGCCCGGCCCGGCACCCAGGTGAAGGTGGTGCCGTTCGCCGACAAACCGGCGGCTGCCGCTGCTGCCGGGCAACCCGTGGCAGGCAGATAAGAAAGGAGCCCCTTCATGTCCAGGTTTTTCATCAACCGCCCCATCTTTGCCTGGGTTATTGCCATCATGGTCATGCTGGCCGGTCTGCTGGCGCTGAAAACCCTGCCGGTCTCCCAGTATCCGCCAATTGCGCCGCCGCAGATCACCATCAACGCCATGTACCCCGGCGCCTCGGCCCAGACCGTCCAGGATACCGTCACCCAGGTCATCGAACAGAAGCTCAACGGCATCGATAATCTGATCTACATGTCCTCTACCAGCGATTCGGCCGGCGCGGTGGCGATCAACCTCACTTTCAAGGCCGGCACCGATCCGAACATCGCCCAGGTGCAGGTGCAGAACAAACTGCAACTCGCCACCCCGCTGCTGCCCCAGGTCGTGCAGCGGCAAGGCATTTCGGTGGTGAAGTCCACCAGGAATTTCCTGCTGATCATCGGGCTGGTCTCGGAAGACGGCTCCATGGATCGCAATGCCCTCAACGATTATATGGTGTCCAATATTCAGGATATCATCAGCCGGGTCGAAGGAGTGGGGGAATTACAGCTCTTTGGCTTTCAGAATGCCATGCGGGTCTGGGTCGATCCGGCCCGGCTGCACAGCTTCGGCATGACGACCAGTGATGTCATCGTTGCCCTGCAGGCGCAGAACGCCCAGGTCTCGGCGGGCCAGTTCGGCGGCACCCCGGCGTTGCCGGGCCAGCAGCTCAACGCCACCGTTACCGCCCGCACCCTGCTGCAGACCCCGGAGCAGTTCGACGCCATCATTCTGCGCACCAATCCGGACGGTTCCGTGGTCCGGCTCAAGGATGTTGCCCAGTGCAAAATCGGCACCGAGAATTACGATATCCAGTCCCGTTACAAGGGCAAGCCGATCGGCGGCATGGCGATCCGGCTGGCGGCCGGCGCCAACGCCCTCGATACCGGGGAGCGGGTCAAGACCAAGATGGCGGAACTGGAAAAGTTCTTTCCACCCGGCATGAAGGTGGTCTATCCCTATGACACCACCCCCTTTGTCAAGATCTCGATGGAAGAGGTGGTTAAGACCCTGATCGAGGCGGTCTGTCTGGTCTTTGTCATCATGTTTCTCTTTCTGCAGAACTTCCGGGCCACCCTGATTCCGACCATCGCCGTGCCGGTGGTGCTGCTCGGCACCATGGGGGTACTGGCGGCCGGCGGCTTCTCCATCAATACACTCACCATGTTCGCCCTCGTCATCGTCATCGGTCTGCTGGTGGACGACGCCATCGTCGTGGTGGAAAACGTCGAGCGGATCATGGCCGAGGAGGGGCTGTCGCCCCATGACGCCACCGTCAAATCCATGGGACAGATCACCGGCGCCCTGATCGGCATCGCCACCGTACTCACCGCGGTTTTCCTGCCCATGGCCTTTTTCGGCGGCTCCACCGGCGTCATCTATCGCCAGTTCGCGATTACCATCATCTCCGCCATGATCCTCTCCGTGCTGGTGGCGATGATCCTCACCCCGGCCCTCTGTGCCACCCTGCTGAAACCGATCACCAAAGGCCATGAACGGTGCGCCACCGGCTGGTATTGCCCCTTCTTTCGTTGGTTCAACCGGGTCTTTGACCGGGGCCGGACCATCTATGAACAAATTGTCGGCCGCTCCTTCGGGCAACCGGTGCGCTATCTGCTGCTCTATGGCGCCATTGTCGCGGCCATGGTTTTTTTCTTTCTACGGCTGCCCACCGCCTTTCTGCCGGACGAGGATCAGGGCTTTATCATCTGCCAGGTCCAGTTGCCGGCCGGCGCCACCCAGGAACGGACCATCAGCGTCATTGAACAGATCGAACATCATTTTCTGGAAAAGGAAAAAAAGGCGGTGGAGGCCATCATCACCATCTCCGGCTTCAGTTTTGCCGGCCGCGGCCAGAACATGGGGCTGGCCTTTGTCAAGCTGAAGGACTGGAAACTGCGCAAAACCCCGGATCTCAAGGCCCCGGCCGTGGCCCGGCGGGCCATGGGTGCCTTTGCTGGCATCCGGGACGGCATGGCCTTTGCCTTTTCGCCGCCGGCGGTGATTGAGCTTGGTCAGGCTAACGGCTTTGATTTCATTCTGCAGGACCGGGGCGGTCTGGGCCATGAGCGGCTGATGGAGGCACGCAACCAGCTGCTCGGCATGGCCATGCAGAACGCGAAGCTCGTTGCGGTGCGACCCAACGGCCAGGATGACTCTCCCCAGTTCAAGCTCGATATTGATGATATGCGGGCCGCGGCCCTCGGGCTTGCCGCCGCGGACATCAACAGCGTCCTCGCCACCGCCTGGGGCAGCACCTATGTCAATGATTTCATTCAGGACGGCCGGGTCAAGAAGGTCTATGTCCAGGCCGGGCCGCAGTTCCGCATGCTGCCGGAAGATATCAACCGCTGGTATGTCCGGAACAACCGGGGCGAAATGGTGCCCTTTTCCGCCTTTTCCAGCGGCCACTGGCAGTACGGCTCACCCCGGCTGGAGCGTTACAACGGTCTTCCCTCGGTGCAGATCATGGGCCAGGCGGCGCCAGGAGTGAGTACCGGCGAGGCGATGCGGGAGATGGAAAAAATGGCGGCGCAATTACCCGCGGGCATCGGCTATGAATGGAGCGGGCTGTCCTATGAGGAGAAACAGGCGGGGAAGCAGGCCCCGACCCTTTACGCCATCTCGCTGCTGGTCGTCTTTCTTGCGGTGGCGGCCCTCTATGAAAGCTGGACCATTCCCTTTGTCAACCTGCTCATGCTGCCCCTCGGCCTGGTCGGCGCGGTGACAGCGGTGACTTTGCGGGTGCTGCCCAATGACGTTTATCTGCAGATCGGTCTGCTTACCACCGTTGGGCTCTCCACCAAGAACGCCATCCTCATCATCCAGTTTATCAAGGATCAGCTTCAGCAGGGCAAGGAGCTGATGGAGGCGACCCTGGCCGCGGTCAGAATCCGGCTTCGCCCGGTCATCATGACCTCGCTCGCCTTTTTTTTCGGCACCCTGCCGCTGGCCTTGACCAAAGGGGCCGGGGCCGCGGCCCAGAATGCCATCGGCACCGCGGTGACCGGCGGGCTTTTGTCCGCCACCTTTATCGATTTGCTCTTTATTCCGTTTTTCTTTGTCATGGTGTCGCGACTCTTCGGTCGCAAAAAATTCCGGTCGCAGGGAGATGTTTTCCCTGTTGCGGAGGGACAGTGAGATGAAAAAACATGTGCTTTACACGACAGACCCCGGGGGAAGTGGTGGACAGCGGCATTGCCTGCGGAGCGCCGCCGTCGGCCTGACCCTGCTTGTCCTCTCCGGGTGCGCGAATCTTGCCCCGTCCTCGGCCCGGCCCGAGGCGCCGGTGCCGGCCGCCTGGCCGGCGGGGGCGGCCTACAATGCAGACGGTGTCGGCCAAGCCGGCCCCCAGGCAATCGAGGTGCCCTGGCAGGAGTACTATGGCGATGAGCGCCTCAAACGACTCATTACCCTTGCCCTTGCCAACAACCGCGACCTGCGGATCGCGGCCCTCACCGTCGAGCGGGCCAGGGCCCAGCACCGGATTCAGCGGGCCGAGCGGCTGCCGCAGGTCGATGGCTCCGCCTCGGGCAGCAGCCAGCGGATTCCGGAAGATCTGTCCGCCAGCGGTAAGGCACAGACCATTGATCAATACAGCGTCGCTCTTGGCGTCAG
>CAZUZJ010000100.1:0-8586 GCA_964624225.1 uncultured Desulfobulbia bacterium
ATCGCCGCCATGACGCTGCTGCTGTCGCCGGCGGCAAGGCTGATTTCCCGGCTCAAATCACCCTTGCCCACCAGATTGGCGATCTCGCCCACCTCTTTCGGGTCGGCGCCAAGCTGCCTCATGACGATGCGGGCGATAAACAGTCCCAGACCAACAGCAAGAAGAACCCCCATGACCAGCAGGGCGGTCATGATGGCGCTGGAGCGTTTGGCGTCTTGGGTATTCTGTTCAGCAGTCAGCCTGGCCTGCTCGATTTTTGATTCCATCAATTTATCAATCGCCTCCTGTTCGGAGCGGGCGGCCACGCCGGCCTCACCCTGCTGCAGGGCGGTAGCCTCTTCATCTCTGTCCTCCATGGCCAGAGCCACAATCCTGTCAAGCAAGGGGCCATAGACGGTTCTGGTGTGCTTAAACGCGTCGAACAGTTTGTGTCCTTCGTCAGTAAGAATAGTCTGTTCATACAGTTCAGCCTCTTTGGTGATGATATCGCGCAGCTCCATGATGCGGCGGGCAAGTTTCTGTTTTTCTTCGGTGGTGCTGGCAGCGATGACATCCCGACCATTGACCTGGATCCGCTGGAAGGCGATGGAGATCTGCGCCAGTCCGCCCAAGGGAACCGTCATCTTTTCATAGAGCATGGTGTCAGCGTTATCTATCTTCCAGATATTGTAGATTCCCACCCCGCCGATGATGCCGGCAATAATCGCCACCGTGATGAATCCTGCCAGCAGCTTTCCCCGTAACGTCATGTTGTAGAACCAGTTCATGCTTTTCTCCTGATGTCGATTTTCGACGTCGTTGCCCGGAGGATTTTTGTTCTGATTCCCTTCCTCTTTCCGGACGTTCCATAGCCTCAGAGTGGCTGCCATGAACAGCACAGCGCTCATCAACGATTTCTTCTTTACTGGATTTTTCTGTACAGCCGGGCATCCGGCACAACCTGTTCAAAGAGATGATCGAGCTCGGACAGCATCTTCTGGGTATGTTCCATGGCGAGATAACCGCCTAAACAGAGAGACTGGTGGTACATCCTGATCACCCGGGCCCGGGTCGCCTGATCGAAGTGAAGCAGAACATTCTTGCACACCACCAGCGCATAATCCGAACCAACCGGCTGCAGGGTCAGCAAGTCGTGATACTGAAAAAAGACCCGAGCCCTGATCTTTTCACAGACCCGAAAGCGATCGTTGTCCTGCCTGTCAAAATATCTGGCTAAAAACTCGGGAGGTATCCGTTGCAGCTCATCGTATCGATAGCTCGCCTGCCGGACGATGTCGCCGAAGTTGTTGGCGCTGTCATAATCGGTGGCGTGCAGGTAGAGGTTGTTGAAGGCAGAACCCAGCCGCTCGGCAAAAAGAAAGGCCAGGGTGTATGCCTCCTGCCCCAGGGCGCAGCCGGCATCCCAGACCTTGATCCGCTGCCGGCCAAGAGCCAGTCTGATGGTGTGCTCCACCGCATACTCCAGCACCGGCAGATCACGGAAAAAGAAGGTAAAGGCCATGACCGCTTGTTTCTCCGAGACACAGATTGTTTTGAAAAAAACAGGGCAACCCACGGTGAGCCAATTGGTTCAGCCCATTTTCATAAACGCTGTGATCGCGTCCCTTTTGTGAGTGCATTCCTTCTTTCGACAGAAGCCCTGTTGCTGCTCCAATACTCCAAAAGACATGCCAGAAACACATGAGAGCTCAAAATATAATTTCTCAAACAAAATCAATGGATGGAACAACTTTAAGAATAATACTTAAAAATGATAGGACTAGTGCAAGTGTCTATTTTAGACACTTATGCCTAAACACATGTGCCTAAAAAGACACCCGTCTGACAGAATGAAGAGAATGGAAAAATGATGGTCGCGCAGAAAACCGCAGATCATGGCGGCAGAAAAGTGAAAACAACGAATGACAATGCACCCCCTGTCGGAATTGTGGCTTTTCCGATTCCGACAAAAAATGAGAAATGGCGGTTCAGCGCCATGCTGTATCTTCGAGATTGAATTCCCGGATCTTGTTGTAAAGGGTGGCGCGGCTCATCTTCAGGATGCGGGCGGTTTTCGCCTTGTTGCCGCCGCTTTGCCGCAGGGCGTTGAGCAGGGCTTCCCGGGTCAGGGCGCGGGCCGGCTGCCCATCCGGAGAAAGAATCGTGTCGGCATGGCAAAGATCGCCGGGTAGATGGACGGCCAGCAACTCGTGACCGGAGGAAAGCAGCACCGCGTGTTCCAGCACATGCTTGAGTTCGCGGATATTGCCGGGCCAGTCATAGCGCATCAGGATATCGCGGACCTCAGGGGAGACACCGGCAACCGACTTGTGAAATTTCTGGTTGAACAGGGCGAGGAAATGATCGGCGAGAAGCGGAATATCCTCCTTGCGTTCCCGCAGGGGCGGTACGGTCAGGACCATGACTTTGAGGCGATAGTAGAGGTCCTCCCGGAACAGTCCTTCCTCTACCTTGCGGACCAGGTCGGCATTGGTGGCCGCAAAAATCCGGACATCGGCCCGCCTGGTCCGGGACTCGCCGACCCGTTCATATTCCTTTGCTTCCAGGAAACGGAGCAGTTTGAGCTGGATACGGGGCGAGATATCGCCTATTTCATCGAGGAAAAGGATACCACCCTCCGCCGCCTCGATCCGCCCGGCCCGATCCTTCACCGCCCCGGTGAAGGCGCCGCGAATGTGACCGAACAGCTCGCTCTCCAGCAGGGTTTCCGGCAGGGCCGCACAGTTGACCCTGATCAGCGGCCGGTCTCCCCGATCACCGCTGGCATGCAGGGTCTCGACCAGCAGTTCCTTGCCGGTTCCGGATTCGCCAATAATGAGCACCGTCGTATCAACGGAAGCAAGCCGGCGGACAGTGTCATACACCTGGCGGATTTGCGGGGAACTGCCGATCATTTCCCGGAATTTTCGCCGCTCCAGCAGCTGCTTTTCCAGATCCGACAGCCGGGTAATATCATGAATGACCAGCAGGGCGCCGGCGATTTTCTGCGCGGCATCGCGCAGCAGGGAGGTGCTGACCAATACCACATGCCCCGGCTGGCTGTCCTGCCGGATCTCGATCCGATAGTCGGTCACCACCTCGCCGCTGGCAAGGGTGGTCTCCAGAAGCCGGCGACACTCGCCCTGAAATCCGCCTTGTCCGGCAGGGAAAATGGCCCCGGCCGTGGCGTCGAGATAGCGACGGCATTGTTCATTGAGATGGGTGATCATCATCTGTCCGTCAACAGAGAGAATGCCGTCCGGGATATTCTGAAAAACAGCTTCCAGTGCCATTTGCGCCTTGCGCAGTTCACGGGTGCGGAGGCGGACCGTTTCCTCCAGTCTGGCAAGGGAAAGCAGGGCATCTCCTTCAGCCCGCTGCCGGTCGATGGCCCGTCCCGTTTTATCGGCGATTTCGGTGATCAGGTTACGTTCCTCCTCAGGAAAGACTCCTCCCGCTTCACCGGCACGCTCCTCGTCATAACAAACTTCGACCTCCCCCACTTCCTCTCCCCGGGAACGGATGGCCGCCCGCAACGCCCAGGGGGTCTGACGAAAGCCGGTCGTGCAACAGGAGAAGTCATGGTGCCGAATACGGGCAGCGGCACGTTCAGGATAGCGCAGGGCCGCCGGAATGGCCTCCGCCACCTCCCGCAGCAGAATGTCCAGTTTTTCTTTTTTTTCCTCCATGATGCCGGAAACCCGATAGAGGCAGTTCAACTCCCGCACCCGCTTTTCCAGGTCCCCCGATTTTTGCTGGAGGGTCGCTTCCATCTGTCGGCGTTGGGTCAGTTCCTTGTTGTATCCGGCCAGCAGGGCCCGCTCTTTCAGGATGCGAAAAATCTTGGCGCGCAAAGCGTCCCGGGTGAAAGGCTTTTCCAGATAGTCGGTCGCCCCACCTCTGATGACGTCGGTGAAGGTGTAGGTCCGGCTGAACCCGGTCATCAGAATAACATCAACCCCCTCATACTCCTTTTTTATGATGCGCAGCAGTTCAAAGCCATCCATCCGCGGCATCTGGATGTCCGCAATAACGACATCGAACCGTTCCTTCCCGCACAACGCCACCGCTTCCTCTCCGTCGACAACGGCCTTGGTGGCAAAGCCCATATCCGACAGAGAGCGATTGAGCATTTCCAGATGTTCCTGATCATCATCCACCAGCAGAAATCTGGCGGCCGGGAAACAGCCGGAGAGAATGTCGCTGTTGTCTTTTGCCATATGCAATCCGGAAGCTCATCATTGCATGATCCGGAACGCAACCCGCTCATGACCACTGCGTTCCTCCTTTCTGTCTATTATTAGTGGTCACAGCGGCATGAGAATGTCAAGCAGAAATCGCTGGCAGCTGCCGGCTGCCGGAACTCAGAAAAGCAGAGAAAGACTGGCAAAAACACTCCGCGGCGGGCCGGGATAAAAAGTTGCCACACCCTCGCGGGCATCGTCGGCGGCGTTGATCATCGCCACATATTCTTTATCAAAGATATTTTTGAGATCAAGGGCGACCTTCGCTTCCCGGAACCAGGGAAGCGAAGGCAGCAGGCAGCTCAGCCGGCAGTCAACGACAACAAAGGAATCAACCTGCCGGCGATTCTCCACATCGGCGAACCGATTGTCGATATAACGCGCCATCGGCACGATTTCGAGCGAACCCCGCCGCCAGATAACCCCGCTTTTCACAAGCCACTCCGGCGTGTCCACCACCTGGTTGCCTGCAGCGACAAGCCGTTGCCCTGCATAGGTCAGATCCTCGTCATAGGTCAAAGAGGTATAGGAGGGATTGACAAAAAAGGAGAAGCTGTCGCTCAGCCAGAGGTTCAGCTCGAGTTCCGCGCCGACGGAGGTGGCCCTGCCGATGTTCTGCTGATAATTGAGATTGACCCTGGGGTCATAGACACTGGTGAGCAGATTGCGGTGCCGGCCGTAAAACACGGTGAAATCAGTTGTCAACCGGCCGTTATCGCAACGCAGACCGATATCCACGGTATCGGATTTTTCCATGTCGTACCCGTCGAAAAGCTGCTGGAGATTGATGCTGTTGGATAGGAAATCGGCGCGCCGGCTGTTGTAGAGGCTGACCAGGGGAAGATAGGAATAGGGCCGGACAAAACCGCGTCCGTATGCCGCATGCAGCTGCCCGCTTTCGCCAAGACGACGGGCAATGCCGAAGGTGGGCAGCCAGATGTCATAGCGGGTGGCGCTCCGGTCGAGATCCGCGGCCCGCGCCACATCATAATCCGGCGCCGGTCCGGTGGTATAGCCTTTGCTCGCCGCGTCACGAAAATGAAAATATTTGAGTCCGCCCTGCCAGTCCCACAAACCGGCGCTGCCGGCAATTTTGCCATACGGGCTGTTGATATATCCCGTTCCGCTGCTGGCGAATATCCCGGAGCCGCGCAAGGAAAGACCGGCCGGCGTGATCGCGAAATTTTCGGTGAAAATATCCATATCCGAGCTTTCAAAATGATAGCCGATGGTGGAGGTAAAACGATCTCCCTCCATCACCCCCTCGCCGATCAGGCCAAAACGCTCGATATCCCGGTTACGCTGCTGGACCATGCCGCCTTTGGCGGCGATCCCCTGCCGGATTTCCGTGTCCTCGCCGGCGTAATAAGGCTTGACACTCACCCGCCACGCCCTGTCCGGCTGGAAGATGAAGGCGGCGAGCAGGTCGTCGTTACGGTAGTCGCCCCGGTTGTAGTCATAATAATAGATGTCCCGGCTCGCCTGACCAGTGAGGGATCGTTCGTAATCTTTCTCGTAATTGTCGCTCAGCTCATTTATCTCGGCAGAGGTCAGGGGCCGGTACAGATGCTGATCCAGCTCATTGTGATTGATCCACAGTTTACCATCAACCGTCGCAGCCAGCGGTCGGGTCACTGCCAGATTGGCATTGCGGCGCGGCCCGAGCGTGCCTGGCCCGCGCCACTTATCCGCATCGGTGTAAGACACGGAGCCGGCAAGCGATGTTTTCTCATCCGCCAGCCGGCCGCTGTCAAACCGGAGAAATGTCCGGGAGTACTCGTTGCTACCGAAGCCCTGGCTGAAGCGGACACCGGTCTCTTCATGGGGCCAGTCCGGTTCAAGTTCCAGGGCCCCGCCCCGACTGCCGACACCGACGCCGATGTCAGCCGGCACCGCCCCTCTGTAAACGGAGATGGCGTTGATATTTTCCATATCATAGACATATTCCCGGGGACCGATGGGGTTGCCGCCATAGTTGGGAATGCCGTGCACGGTCAGGGCACCGAGCATGCCGCGCACCCCGCGGACCCGGATGGTGTTCATCTCGGCGGCCAGACCATTGGCGTCGACCTGTTCAACACTGATCCCCGGCAGCAGATCGAGTCCCGCATATACGCTGGTCAGGGCCTCGACGCCCTGGATCTCCAGACCCGTCGCCGTAACCCGGCTGCCGGTGGCGACCGTCTCGCCGATCTGCATGGTCGGGGTGATGATCCTGTCGGCGACAACTGCGATCTCCGGCAGGTTTTGCGTCGTTTGCACCCTCTGTTTCACCTCCGCCGCCATTGCCGGCAGGACGACGACAAATTGCTGGCCGATGAGCGTTGCCGCCAGGGTCGCCCTGAAACACCGCATTTTCCCACTCGCTTTCATCTTCTCTTTCTCTCCTTCATCTTTATGAAATTTACCTGCCGAGCCCTGCAGATTCGCTGCTCGGCCCTTGGAATGCAAAAACCAGTTCAACAGACAGGGCGAGGGTATCCGGAAAAAGGTGCGCCGGTGGGGCGGGAAAGGGTGCGGCCTGCCGCACGGCTTCCAGGGCGGCCTGATTGAGGATTCTATGCCGGCAGGGCGAGGCAAGCGCAACCCTTTCGAGATTGCCAGCATGACCGATGGTAAAGGCAACCCCTACCCTGCCCTCCTGCCCACACCGGCGGGCAGGAAGCGGATACAGCCGATTCGCCTCGATCCGTTGCCGGACCCCGCGCAGATAGCTTTCCCTCTCCCCGGCAGCCTGATCATCCCCCCTGGCCACCAGCACGATATAATGCCGTTCCGCTCCTGCCGCCGGATCAGACAGCATCATCGCCATGCCGCAGCAAAGGACGACCAGTGTCACGCTGACCACGACAGGCCAATACCTGATTCTCACCGTGCCATCATCACCAGTTCCCGCTTGCTTCATTTTCCATCTCCTTGGGCGTGCGAGTTTACGGTTCTGCCCCCTCCCGTTACCCGGACCGCCGCCATTGTGTTACGAATTAATTTTAAGTGCCACCAAGATCGGCCTATACCATCGGCCATTATCTTTGGTCAAGATAAAGTTTAGAAAAAGGGCAGACAGCTTGACAAAGAAGAAATTTCTCCTTGCAATTCCAAATAGTTACAAGACAAGATCGGCCGGCCCTCCGGTCAAAAGCCACAGGCGGGTTGAAGAGATCATGGCAAAATAGAAAAAATCAGGGTAAAGAGGGGATGTTCGTTTTCA
This sequence comes from uncultured Desulfobulbia bacterium, assembly GCA_964624225.1. GTDB lineage: Bacteria > Desulfobacterota > Desulfobulbia > Desulfobulbales > SURF-16 > DB1. The sequence goes on from CAZUZJ010000100.1 coordinate 7,432, forward strand.
CGACGGACAGCAGCATGACCATGGCCGCTCCGGCGCGGGGAGTGCCGCTTTCCCGACCTATCACACCCAGAGGAGCAGAGAGTGCTGAATATCCTCGATAAAGGGCATCTGCGCGATGCCATCACAAAATTTTCTTCCGCCAGGATCCTGGTGGTTGGCGACATCATTGTCGATCACTTTATCTGGGGCAGCGTCACCCGTATCTCGCCGGAGGCGCCGGTGCCGGTGGTCAACGTCACCGACGAAAGTCTGCTGCTCGGCGGCGCGGCGAACGTCCTCCACAATCTCTACGATCTCGGCGGCCAGGCCAGCCTGTGCGGGGTGATCGGCGACGATTTCATGGGCAACCATCTCCTCAGCCTGCTTGAACAGATGCAATCCCCCAGCACCGGCATCGTCCGCTGCGCCGAGCGGCCCACCACCAAGAAAACCCGTATCGTCGCCCAAAGCCAGCAGGTGGTGCGCTTTGACCGGGAAAAGTCGGGCCCCCTCGCCGACGCGACTCTGACCGCTCTGCTCGCCTTTCTCGACGACCACATCTCCTCCTTTGACGCGGTGATCATCTCCGACTACGGCAAGGGGGTGATCTGCGCCCGCTTGATGGATCATCTCCGGGAGCTGCTGGGCCGCCACTCCATCCCGCTGATCGTTGATCCGAAACCGACCCATGCCGCCCTGTTTCACCACGCCACCATCATCACCCCGAACAACCACGAGGCGGAAAAGATGTCCGGCGTCACCATCAGCGACAGCGACACCCTCCTTGCCGCCGCCGTTGCCCTGCGGGAACGGCTCGAATGCACCGCGGTGCTCATCACCCGCGGCGAGGCCGGGATGGCGCTGCTGGAAAAGGGCAAACCGCTTTTCACCATTCCGACGGTGGCCAAAGCGATCTACGACGTCACCGGTGCTGGCGATACGGTGATCGCCACCCTGGCCCTGGGTCTGGCCAGCGGTCTCTCTTTTGCCGAGGCTGCCAGCCTGGCCAATTTCGCCGCCGGCATCGTCGTCGGCAAGGTGGGGACGGCAACCGTATCCACTGAAGAACTCCTGGAGGCCATTGCATGAGATATCCAGTCAGCATGACGGCCTTCGGCCGGGGCGAACAGCTGACCGCAACCGGCGGCTGGACCGTGGAGATCCGTTCGGTCAACC
>CAZUZJ010000101.1:0-7403 GCA_964624225.1 uncultured Desulfobulbia bacterium
CGCCGAACTCGCCGCGGATGACGCCTCCCTTGACCTCAACGGCTGGGTTACCCTCACCAACGAAAGCGGGACAACCTATCACCAGGCTGATCTGCAACTGGTGGCCGGTGACGTTCATCGTCTGCCGCCGGAGGAGGGACAGGGGCAGTACCTGGAAAAGGCCATGTTGCGGGCCGCGTCAGTGGCGCCCTCCATGGTCGAGGAGCCGATGTTCGCCTACCATCTCTACCGTCTGGAACGGCCGACCACCATCCGCGACCGGCAGAGCAAGCAGATCGCCCTGCTCGGCGCCAGTGGGGTTGCCTGTGAAAAGGAGCTGCTTTTGCGGGGAAGCGATGCCGCTTACAGCAGTCCGGCCGGGGAAACCGGCAGCAAGGTGAAGGTCGGCGTCTTTGTCGAGACGACCAACAGCAAGAAGAACCGGCTCGGTCTTCCTCTGCCCAAGGGGGTGGTGCGGGTCTATAAAAAGGACGCCCGCGGCGGTCTGCAGTTTGTCGGCGAGGATCGCATCGATCATACCCCGGAAAACGAGACGATCCGGCTTCGGCTCGGTGATTCCTTTGACGTGACGGCGTGGAAGAAGCAGACGGAATTTAAAAAGGTTGCCGGTTTTTCCCTCTACAATTACGTCTATGAAAGCAGCCATGCGATTGAGCTGAAAAACGGTTCACCCGCAGCGGTGACCGTCACGGTCAACGAGCCGGTGCCGGGTGACTGGGAGATGCTGGCCGAATCCCTGCCCCACGAAAAGGCGGCCAGCAATACGGCGGTTTGGCGGGTGCCGGTGCCGCCGCGCGGGGCAACGACCCTGACCTACTCAGTACGGGTGAAATTCTGACGTTTTTTCTTGACTGGTTTTTTGCGCAGGCCGTCCAGCAGGTGCATGAAGGCCAGGAAGGGGTGTGAAAAGATCATGCCTGGTCCGATCGCACGCATGACCTGCCTGATCCGCTCCCGCATCGCCGGTTGGTAGCAGTGCACCGCGCAGTTGCCGCAGGTTGTTTTGCCCTCCTGGAACGGACAGTGGCGCAGCCGCTTACGGGCATAGGCGAGGAGCTCCCGGCAGTCCGGGCAGAGATCGGCCTCCCCGCCATGATGCCGGCGGCAGTAGATGCCGATCATGGCGGCAATGGTAATTTCCTCGCGCTGCATGCGGCTGAAGCTCAACATGGTCCCAAGTGATACCAGAGGGATCAGGCGCCGTCAAGGGGAGGAATTGGGTTGCAAATTGTCGTGCCCCGTGCTAAAAAGATGCTCCTGAGAAAGTCCTTTGACCGCTGAGAACACAGAGAAAACATTTTGAATGGCCGTCGGTTATCTCCATGTGCTCCGTGGTTTTTTATGGTTGATTTTCAGATTGCGTGCCCGTAGCTCAGCTGGATAGAGCACCGGCCTTCTAAGCCGTAGGTCGCAGGTTCGAATCCTGCCGGGCGCGCCAGGAAAAAACCGCGGTTCCCGTTCACTGCATAAATTACTGGTTGTGGATGCCCGTTGGGAAAAACCCCTTTGTCATCGGCACGTTGCCGGCAGAGGGGTTTTTGTTTTGGCTCACGGAGATAACTAAATGGAATTCTATATTTTCCCAGTGCTTTCAGTGGGAAAAAAAGCTTCTTACGATTTCATCAAGAAATGATGAGGAAAGAGAATATTGTTGCCTTTTTATGTGCCGGGGCATAACATATCATAATCATAACTGATGACGGGATGTATGGCTGAGCGTTGTGCAATGATTTCTGCGGTTTTCGGAGGAAGAGTGATGAAGGGAGCAACCGGCTTGAGCAGACCGCTGACACTGCTGTGTGGTCTGCTGGTATGGATCGCCTGCTGCAATGTTCCGCCGCTGTGGGGGCAGGAGGGGCGCGGCGATGAGAAAGATTATCTGATCGGCGTCGGTGACGTGCTGGAGGTCCAGGTCTGGCAGGAGCCCGACCTGTCGCGGACGGTGAAGGTTCGGCTCGATGGCAGGATATCCCTGCCTCTGACCGGCGATATCCAGGCTGCCGGCAAATCGGTGGAGGAACTGGATCGTCTGCTGGAGGAGAAGATCGCCGCCCTGGTTACCGAGCCGGCGGTCTCGGTGATCCTGGTGGAGAATCGTAGCCGCCGCTATTACGTGGTCGGCCAGGTCGGTCAGCCCGGAGAGTTTCCCATCGAATACCCGCTGACCCTGCTCCAGGCCATTGCCCGCAGCGGCGGCTTTCAGGAGTGGGCAAAACGGGAGGAGATCCGGGTTGTGCGCCGGAGTGGCGATGGGGAGGAGCTGCTGCCCTTTGATTACGATGCCTTTGTCAAGGGCAAGGATCTCGGCCAGAACATACTCATCGCCCCTGGTGACACCATTATCGTGCCCTGACCGGGGCAGACTGCAACGTGGTGGGGTTCAGCGTGAAGAAAAAAAATTTTTATGTAGTCGGCGGCGCAGGTGTTCTCCTGCTGACGATTCCTCCCGCTTTTGCCCTGGCGCGGCAGACGACCCTTGCCGGCAGCGTTGCCATGGGCCAGGAGTATGACTCGAATATTTTCGAGGAGGATCGCGACCGGCAGGAGCGCTGGCTCAGTTCTCTGGTGCCGGAGCTCATCCTGACCAGTGAAGGCGAGCAGGATATCCTCTCTCTTGCCGTCAATTCCGATCTGAGCTGGGACCAGCGCCTTGATGACCATGATTTCAGCCATGGCCTGGCACTGTCCCTCAGCCGGGATATTTCCCAGCGCCTGAAAGTAACCCTGACCAACAATTATTCCTATAACGACATGGCGCCGGAGCGGGACATGGAGCCTGATCTCAGCCTGAGCCGCCGCTTCCAGCGGGCGGATGCCCATGCCCAGGCCGAGGTAGCCCGACTGCTCTTTCCCGAGTTCGACTATGACCCGGACCGGCATTATCTTCAGGTCCTGGCCGAGCTCGACAGGCGCTATGACCAGGCCGCCCCTGCGGTTCAGCTGCAGGTGGCTCGCTATCTCTCCAATACCGACAGCCGGCGGCGGCAGTGGGACAACGAACTGGCCGTGGGGGCGGAATACGAGTTTGCCAGGGACAGCATCATCAGTCTGGGCTACCGCTATTTCAGGAATGATGACAGAACGTCGGGGTTGGCAGGGGGGGCGCGCGGCGACGACGGCGGTTATTTTGATGAGTATGACGAGCATTCCCCCTCTGTCGGCCTTTCCTACCGCTTCAACCCGCAATGGGCCGCCTCGGTCCATTACCAGTTCACCAAGGCCCAGCATGACGTGGCCAGCGATCTGACCGAGAACGATACCCTGTTGAACCTCGATTATACCGTAAGCCAGACGGACCGCTTCAGCGCCTCCTATGGCTGGATCACCTCCCGTTACACCGGTCTGCAGGACGACATGGACGAACAGACCGCGATGCTGGCCTGGAATCATGATTTCAATCCCCGGCTGCGCCTGACGACTTCCCTGGACGGCAGCTATCTTGCCCGGGAGGATCTCTCTGGCGATGAACGGGAATTCGGTCTTGATGTCGGTTTGTCCCGTCTCCTGCAACGGGGAAGCCTCGCCATCCGGGCTGAGGCGACCATGGCCGAGGCCAAGGAGGAGGGCTCGTGGGACGATCTCCGCCAGAGCTGGGGTCTGGACGGGGCAATCACCTGGAACCTGCGGGAGAATCTGACCGGCAGCGTCACTGCCGCCTATGAAAAACGGTACCAGTGGCAGCTGGTCGGTGACAAGGCGACCTATGACGATTACGAAGCGGGCATTGGCCTCAGCTATACATTCTGGCGCTGGTTTTCCCTCTCCTGCCGGTATACCTACAGCACCCTGGACAGCAGCACCGATCTGATCCCTGATTATCACGAGCATCTCGTTGTCGTCTCCCTGTCGGCGGCAAAGGAACTGATGCGCTGGTAGGACAGGGTTTCACCCTTTCCGCATCTGCGGCGACATCACGACAATCATCTTATGGAACAACAGCAGCGTCAGCTCATCAAGAAATACCTCGATATCGCCCTCCGGCGAAAAAAGGTGATCATTGCCTTTTTCCTGCTCGGCCTGGTGGCGGGGCTCGGTCTGTATCTCACCACCCCCAAGGTCTATCTCTGCACCTCGCTCATCCAGTATCAGCGGCAGCAGGTTAACCCGACCGCCATGTCGCCGGACGATGTCCGGTCGCGCACCTCCGAAGTGGTGGCAACGGTGAGCCAGCAGATCACCAGCCGCAGCAGCCTGGAGGCGATGATCAAGGAGTTTGACCTCTACGCCGATCTGCGTGCCGCCCTGCCCATGGAGGACGTGGTGGACCTCATGCGGAACAAACACATCGAGATCAAGCAGGAAAAAGGCGACATCTTCAAGGTTTCCTATCAGGGTGGGGATCCCCGCAAGGTGCTGCGGGTGACCAATGCTCTGGCCGCGAAATTCATTGAGGAGAATCTCCGCTACCGGGAGGAGCGGGCCTCCGAAACCTCGACCTATATCAAGGACGAACTGCGCATGGCCAAAGAGGCCCTCGATCAGAAAGAGGCGGTCATGCGGGATTACAAACTGAAATATTACAACGAGATGCCGAGCCAGCTCGCCAACAACATGAGTCGCCTCAATGCCTTGCAGGATCAGTACCAGAAGAATCAGGACAGCTATCAACAGATGGAGCAGACGCGGGTCATGATTCAGGAACAGATTTCCCTGCGCCAGGAGATGGTCGAGCAGCAGTTGCAGGGGGCGGCGATCGTGGCGGGCAGTGACAAGGGGGTGAAAACACAGGGGCCGGCCGCGGAGATCAATGCGTTGCGGCAGACCCTGCGTAATCTCCAGAGTCGGTACACGGAGCAGCACCCCGAGGTACGGCGGGTGAAAAAGCAGCTCGAAGAGCTGGAGGGGCGTTACGCGGGCGCGGCTTCTGAAGAGGGAACGGCAGTGCCCCCTCCTGTTTCCATCGACCCCCAGATAGAACAGATGAAGGTGCAGCTGCAGGAGGTTGAGTTCAATATCCTTCGCCTGCGCAACGATCGGGCCGAGATCGAAAAGGAGATCCGCAAATACCAGCAGTGGATCGAGGCCACCCCGGTGCGGGAGGCGGAATGGGCCGGGCTGACCCGGGACTACGAGCAACTCAATCAACACTATCAGGCCCTGGTGGGGCAGAGCCTCCAGGCGGAATCGGCCCACAGTCTGGAAAAGCAGCAGAAGGGCAGCCAGTTCAAGATTGTCGATCCGGCCCATTTTCCGGAAAAACCCTACAAGCCGGATTTTAGAAAGATCATGCTGCTGGCGATGGCGCTGGGACTCGGCCTTGGCGGCGGCCTGGCCTTTGGGGTGGAACTGCTCAATACCTCGTTCAAGGAGCCGGAAGAGGTGGAGGCGTTTCTCGGCCTGCCGATTCTCTGCGCCATCCCGGTTATCCATACCCGGACCGAGGCACGGCGGAGGCGGGTCATCACCATCGCCTGGGGGCTGCTGCTCGGCCTGTCCGCCACGGGTATTCTTGCTGCCCTGGCGTACTGCTGGAAAAAGGGGTTGATTGTCCTGTAGTGATGCAGGCTCTTAATTGTCGGCATCGTAAAAAAGCAACGATTCCGACGGGTCCTGTTTTGTAACTCGTTGTTTTCACTTTCCCGCCTGCCATGGTTTGCGGGTTTTTGCGAGACCATCTTATTTCGAAACATCAGGAGAAACGGAGTGGGAAAGGTTTTTGACGCCCTGACAAAATCCGGCGCCGAAGAGACGCCTGTTGAACGGAGAGGCCCTGTTGCCGATGGTGATGGCGGCCAGTCGACGGAGCCGGCGCGCTCTTCCTCCGCCCCACCGTCGCCCGCCGCCGGGTCGCCGGTTTTTGCCCCGGACAGCACCAGGTGGGACGAGCGATTTCTGGCGGCCCGGGCCAACCCGGCAGTGGCGGAGAGTTTCCGGCGGTTGCGGGCCAAAATTCTCCATCTGCAGAAGCAGTCGGCCATTCGTTCCGTGCTGATCACCAGTTCCGGCTCGGACGAGGGCAAGAGTTTTGTCTGCGCCAATCTCGGCGCCATCATGGCCCACGGGGTCAGCCAGCACGCCCTGCTGGTTGACTGTGATCTGCGCCGTCCGGCCCTGGCCGGGTTTTTCGGTATCGAGTCGCCGGACGGTCTGGTGGATCATCTGCGTGACGGGCGGGATCTGGCCGAGCTGATCGTTCACTCCGGTCTGGAGCGGCTTTCCCTGATCCCAGCCGGCCGGCCGCCGGAAAACCCGGCGGAACTGCTTACCTCCAAGGCCATGGTCGAGCTGATCCAGGAGGTGGTGGCCCGTTATCGGGACCGGTTCGTCATTTTCGACAGCCCGCCGGCGCTGGCCGCCTCGGAAACCGCGGTGCTCGCCCAGCATGTCGACAAGGTCGTGCTCGTCGTCAAATGGGGCGGCGCCGGTCGCGATCAGATCAAGAAGCTCGTTGACCAGCTCGGTCATGAAAAGATTCTCGGCGTCGTCTTCAATGCCTTTCAGATGAATTTTCTCGACAAACGGCTGCAGGGCGAAGGGTATTACAAATATTATTCGGAAGAATACTGATCTGTTATGCCGTTTCTGCTGAACAAGTATTACCCGGCCCGCAATATCTTCTTTTTCCTGGGCGAAGGGCTGCTGATTTTTGTTGCCATCAACAGCGTCTATCTTATTTTCAAGGGATCGGCACTGTACGGGGAGGCATTGTCTCTCTACGCCCTGCGGGCCTTGGCCGTTACCTTCATCTTCCAGATTTCCCTTTATTTCTTCGACCTGTATGATCTCAGTGCGGAAAAGCCGGTCACCGAGGATTTTGCTCGAATAACTCAGGCCTTCGGGCTGGGCTGCATCGCGCTCGGCATCGTCTATTTCTTCGTGCCGGTGATCATGATCTCGACCCGGATCTTCTGGGTCGGCTATGCCGCCATCTGCGCCAGTATCTTTTTCTGGCGTTTTCTGTACAGTTACGTGCTGGATCGGCGGATGTTCGCCCAGTCCATCGTTCTCCTCGGGGCCGGGGAGATGGCCGGCAACATCGCCGAGGAAATCATCACGAAAAGGGATTCCGGCCACAGGATCGTCTCCATCGTCGGCCAACCGACCCCTGGGACGGTTCTGCAAAACCTGCCGGCGACCATCGACATGGACAAGCTTCCGGCGCTCTGCCGGGAAAACAAGGTGGAAAAGATCGTGGTGGCCCTCGATGATCGGCGCGGCCAGACGCCGATCCGCACCCTGCTGCGCTGCAAGCTCGACGGCGTCACCATTGTCGAGGGCATCACCTTTTACGAAGGGCTGACCGGCAAGATTCTGGTGGAGAAGGTCAATCCTTCCTGGCTCATCTATTCATCCGGTTTCAGGATATGTCGCTGGTGCATGTTTTCCAAGAGACTGCTCGACGTCCTCGTCTCTTTCACCGGTTTGCTCCTTTCCTCCCCGATCACCCTGGTCAGCGCGCTGAT
>CAZUZJ010000101.1:7413-8562 GCA_964624225.1 uncultured Desulfobulbia bacterium
ATCATTAAGCTGGAATCGCCAGGGCCTGTTTTCTATACCCAGGAAAGAGTCGGCGAGCAGGGCAGGGTTTTTCGGGTGATTAAATTTCGCTCCATGCGCAGCGATGCGGAAAAGAACGGTCCGGTCTGGGCCATGAAAAACGATAGCCGGGTCACCCGTTTCGGTGGTTTTATCCGCAAGGTGCGGATCGACGAGATTCCCCAGATGTGGAATGTCCTCAAGGGGGAGATGAGCTTTGTCGGGCCGCGGCCGGAGCGGCCGGTTTTCGTCGAGCAGCTGACCGCCTCCATCCCCTATTATTCCCTGCGGCACAGCGTCAAACCCGGTATTACCGGCTGGGCGCAGATCTGCTATCCTTACGGGGCCTCGGAGAAGGACGCCCTGCGCAAGCTCGAATATGATCTCTATTATATCAAAAACCTGACAATCACCATGGATTTCTGGATCATCTTCCAGACGATCAAGACGGTGCTCTTTCAGAAGGGGGCGCGATGAGGCGGCGGGCTGGTCGCTTTGTCGAGCGCATTGCAATGTCATCGAGGTGAAAAATCATGTGCGGTATAGTCGGTTATATCGGGCAGCGAAAGGTGGTGCCCGTTCTGCTGGAAGGTCTGAAACGGCTCGAATACCGGGGCTATGATTCCGCCGGGATCGTCTATCTGGAAGAGGGCGTGCTCCACAAGCATCGCTGCCAGGGCAAACTGGCCAATCTTGAAGAGAAAATGGACCGGGTGACGACGGAGAGCCGCATCGGTCTCGGTCATACCCGCTGGGCCACCCATGGACCGCCCTCGGAGGCGAACGCCCATCCGCACAGCGATTGCAGCGGCGAACTGGTGGTGGTGCATAACGGCATCATCGAGAATTTTCAGAGCCTGCGGCAGCGTCTCACGGCCCGCGGCCATGTCTTCACCTCGCAGACCGATACCGAGGTGGTGGTTCATCTCATTGAGGAATACCTTCATGATGATCTTGCCGCAGCGGTGCGCAAGGCGGTCGCCGAGCTGGAGGGCTCCTTTGCCCTGGGGGTCATGTGGAGCAGGCAGCCGGACCGGATCATCGCCGTCCGCGACCAGAGCCCGCTGGTGCTGGGAGTGCTGGAACAGGGGGACAGCTTTATGGCCTCCGACATCCCGGCGCTTTTGCCCT
>CAZUZJ010000102.1:0-8528 GCA_964624225.1 uncultured Desulfobulbia bacterium
CGCGTAGGAGCGGAAGTGCTCGATGTTGTCATAATCAATGTAGATATCGGCCGGCAGGAAGAGATTGCCCGGCCTGGTGCCGGAGCCGCCGAAGAAGAGGAGAAGCTGGCCGTCGGCCCGGAAGATCTGAACGTTTTCAAAGGCGGCGTCCACGGCAAAGACGCGACCCTTACGGTCCACCGCCACTCCGCGCGGTCGGGCGAAATGACCCAAATTTGCCCCAGGGCGGCCGATGGCGCCGCGTTGGTGGCCGTCGCGGTCGTAGATGACGATCTGAAAACGACCGGAGTCGCTGATGTAGAGCAGCTCGTCCGGGCCGATGGCGATGCCGGTGGGCAGGCCGAGGTTTTCCTCCGGCTTGTTGGTGCGGCCAAAGGCGGTGATCTTTTCGCCGGAGGCGATATCAAAGACCTTGATCTCCCTGTCCCGGGAATCAACGACATAGAGCATGCCCTGGTAGGCGACCGCATCCACCGGCTTCCATTGGCCGGACAGGCCGAAACTCTTGACATAGAAGTCGTTTTTGTCATACATCAACACCTCGCCGCGCACCGAGTCGGCGACAAAGCGGTTGCCCGCCTCATCGAGGGAAATGTTGATCGGCTGCACCACCTTGCCGAGTCCTTTCGCCCCCTCCATCTGCTGGAATTTTTTGTTTTTCACATCAAAGACCACCAGGGTGGCCTGGGAGTCACAGACATAGATCTTGCCGTCGCTGACCGCGACCCCATAAGGCTTGACCAATTGATAGCCCTGGTTTTTTTCGCCGGTGAGAAAGGTGTCGAAGGCGCTGCCCTCCGGCACCACGTCGGTGGAGGAGGTGAAGCTGGTCAGAAACTGCAGGCGCGGCGGTGCCGGCGGGTCTGGGAAAAAGACGGCATCCGTCTGCTCCGCTGGTTTGGGTGTCGTGGTGACGCAGCCGGACAAGAGCAGGATGCCGGCGGCACAGGCAAGAAGCAGTGTGGTGCAGAGGCGATAGCGTATCGTATTCATCAACCCACCTATGAATGATTGCTGAGAGTAACAGCCTCCCTTGTGGAGGCCGCGGGCTGGACAACAGGAGACTTCGCACCCCGGCGGCGCTATACGGAAGCCGGGCAGCAGTTCGAGGTCTTGGCATAACTGCAAGAATAATTCCGCCAATTGCTGATCCTCTTCATTAATACGGGATAACTCGTGGACAGGGCAAGAACTTTTTCCGGGCAGGAAAAAACGGTCGTTCGACGGTTTCGGCGGTGAAGGGGGTGATCATGCGGCGGATTGGGGGAAAAGCGCCGCTGGTGGGGGAAATGCCCCGGTGATTGGGCGACCGGAAGGGGACGGGATAAAAGAAGGATGGCGACCATGTTTTTTGTAACGCTTTGAATCAAAAACGAAAAATGAAAAAGGAATGGATTGTTCTCCTGTTGGCACGACCTGTGCTCACTAAGAAATGCCAGAAGATGATCATTCATGTGATCATACTTGTAACGCGCTCATGGAATTTGGGGAAATTCATGGGAAAGATGTTCGAAGCAGTAAACTTAGTGAAAAAAAAGTGACCAATGCAACGGCAAAGGTCGCAACCAGGAGGAAAAAAAGATGATGAAAAAAAGTATTCTTATGGCGGCTGCCCTCGGACTGGTGGCGGTTGCCGCGGCCCAGGCTCAGAACTCCATCACCGGTTCATTCAACGCGGATGCCGGTACCGGTATTGTCGGTTCCAAGCATGACTTGAGTGTCGCCACCGGCGTCGGCGCCCTCTATGGCCAGACCGATACCCTGGACCGTATCTGTATCTACTGTCATGCGCCTCACCATGCTATGCAGCAAGCTGACTCCGCCGGCATCAACTATCTGCCGCTGTGGAACCACGGCGTCACCACCCAGTTTTACAACCTCTACCAGAGTGATTTCGGCGACGGGCCTGCCGCCTCCAACCTGGCCGGCGTCGGGGTTGACGGCGATGCCCAGCAGTTTGCCGACCGCCACCTCTTCAACGGCGAGGCGACCATCGGTGAGCCCGGCTCGGTCTCCCGTCTCTGCCTCTCCTGCCATGACGGCACGGTGGCGGTCAACGAGTATGGCCGTGATCCGCAGCGCTCCAACTCCCAGAAACACGGCAATGCCTTCATCGCCGACCAGTTCAAGATCGGCGGCGGCGGTAACCTGACCAATCATCATCCCATTGGCTTCAGTTACCTCGATGTCGTCACCGTGGATGACGAGATCGCCTCTCCCGATACCGTCATCGGCGCCAACGGCACCACCATCCGCTCTCTGCTTTATGCCGGCGAGATGATGGAGTGCGTCACCTGCCATGACGTCCACAACACCCAGAACACCGGTGAGACCTTCCTCTGGAAGTCTGATCGGGAGAGCAAGTTCTGTCTGACCTGTCATGTGAAATAAACCTTTTCTCCCTTTGGCAGTCACAAGGAGCCCGTTCGCGGGCTCCTTTTTTTTTGGGGCATTTGCCCTGCAAAAGGGGAAAATGCCCCATCTGCGTTGACCCCTTTTTTGTTTTCTTTTTCCACATCCCCCCTTGTCAGAAAATTTCTTTTTGAAGATCAACATTTTACCAAAAACAATGGGGGGTTCTTTTTATGGTATTTTGGTGACACTCTGTGGCATGATACTTGATGCGAAAAAGTGAAGCAGAGAGGAAGAATCCCCGCGAGCGGCGCGGCGGCGACAATGAGCGAAGAGGGAGAAGAAAATGAAGAAAGAAATGGTATTCGGTGTGGTGGCCTTTCACTGGCTTTTCCTTCCCTTGCCCGGCCAGGCGGCGTTTGGCGATATTCCCTGCGCCAACTGCCATGTCTGGGATGACTGCACGAGTCCGAAGGGAGAGTGTGGTTCCTGCCATGCTCTGCCGCCGGACACCGGGGTCCATCGCGCCCATTTTTCCGGCAGTGATCCGACCCTGACCTACAGCGATCTGCGAATCACCGCCGATTTTGCCGGCGGACTGCCGGCCGCCACCACCATGATCGGTTGCGGCAACTGCCATCCCCTGGATAGTGATGCCCACGGCAACGGGGTGTGGGGTGATGTTGAACTGGCCAATCCGGCCGCCCCGCCCGATTCACTCAAGTCCTTAAGCAACAGCGGCGCCTATGACCGCTCCACCGGCACCTGTTCCACTGTTTACTGCCACAGCGCCAACAGCTGGAGCACCGATGGACCGGTTCCCATGCCCTGGCCGGAGGCAACCGGCTGGGACAAGTACGTCGATCCCCTGCCGCGACCGTTGCCGGACAATATCCTCACTGTTCGGGTGTATCGTGATGTGAGGTGGGAGAGCGGGCAGAGACTGACCTGTAACGGCTGCCACGACAATCCGCCCACCACCGCCGCCCCGGACAACGACGGCGGGGCAGGGGACAGTCATTACTGGATCGATCCTTATGGGTACGAAAACCTGCATGTCTGGAACATGGGTTTTGCCGCCCTGAGCTGCCGCACCTGCCATTACGATACAGTGCGTGATTCGAGCACCGCACCGGTGGATCCGCTGACCGGTCGCCGGGGTTACACCGATGGTGCTCTTTTTGACCGGGCCTTCCATGTCAACGGCCGGGTGGATGTGGCCTTTGACACGGTCAATGGGGCCAGTTACCCCGCCTCCTCGGGAATCAAATTCCATGATCTGAACGCAGCAACCTATGATCCGGCGACCCGGACCTGCAGCAACGTCGGCTGTCATCTCACCGAGACCGCGGTCACCTGGGGACTGCCCTATCGCTGGTATGACTGGGGTCAGGAATGCGACCGTTGCCATGGCTATTATTGATGGCGTGAAAAGTCTTTTTTCACCACGGCGAGCGCAGAGGGCCCAGAGAAAATTTTGCATTAGAGTCAGGCATACCGGTGTGCTCAACGGTCTCTGTGTTTGATTTCAAGTTGTTATCAAACCATCATTGTGAACCGCCGAGGAAAGTGAAAAGCGAGGAGAGCAAAATGAAAAAGAAACAGTATGCAGGTGCCTTTCTGCTGCCGATTGCCATCGGCGGCTTCGTTGGTGTGGCAGGCGCCGCCCAGTCACCGCACGGGCCGGATAATGGAATCGATTGCCTGGACTGCCACAGCGATCACAACGGCACGGTCATCGCCTGCACCGTTTGTCATGACAATGCGACCGGCAGCTCGTATTCCAGAATCGACGCGCCGGCGGTGGAGTCACACGCCGGTTTTTCCTGCCAGACCTGCCATGACCCCCATACCTCCTCCCAGTGCTCGTTGCCGCTGGTTGTCGGCAGTTTCTCCGGTTATCAGGTCAACGGTCAGACCACGACCTTTTTCGTCAGCAGTCGGATGATCCTCGATCCGGCCTGGAGCGATCCGGCCCGTTGGCCGGCGAAAAGCGGCAGCGAGCGGGGGCTGATCCTCACCGTTGCCGGCGGGCTGCTCGACAGCACGCGGACGCCGCCGGCCTATGTTGATTATTCCGCCGAGGTGGTGACGGCCGATGCCTCCTCCATCACGGTGAACGGCACCCATGCCGGGGCGGCCCTCGACGGTTCGACGGATTTTGCCCTGATTTACGGCCAGTTGATCCGGCCGCTGGTCACCGGCAGGGCAGTGCATTTCAGCGGGCCGACAACCTTTGCCGCCAATGACGGGCTGGCGGCGAACGGCGGCGATGCAACGCCGGACGGTATCTGTCAGGTGTGTCATGCCCGGACGAAATACTGGCGCAGCGACGGTTCCCTTGCCAGTCACAACAGTGGTCAGAACTGCACTTCATGCCATGACCATGCCAAGGGCTTCAACGCCGGTTGTGCCTCCTGCCACGGCAATCCGCCGGTGGCGGATATCCCCGGCGGCGATGATGGGCTCGTCCTGGTGCCGTCGCCCACCGGTTCCGCCACCGCCGGCGCCCATGACCTCCATGCCGGTGCCGGCGGCTTTCAGTTCAGCTGTGACCTGTGCCATGCCGGCGGTATGCCGGCGTCACCCATTTCCGGTAACGATCGGATTCAGATCGGTTTTGCCGTCAATCCGGCCGGCGTGCCGTCTGCCTATGACGGTCAGGCCGGACTCCTTGCGCCGTATGGTTACGAGGGTACAGGCGACACTGCGGTGACGACCAACGGTTCGCTGACCTGTGCCAATGTCTACTGTCACAGCAATGGCGCCTGGGTATCGACCGGCAGGATGAACACCCACGTCACCCCGCCGTGGAATGCCGGCGGGCCGCTGGCCTGTGACAGCTGCCATCCGTACCCGATGCGAACCGGTCCTGATGATCCACGCAAGGACACCCATACTGCCCATGCGGTCAGGGGCTTCGGTGAATGTGTTCTCTGTCACCAGCCGACCATTGCCGACCATCGTTTTCACTCCAACAAGGTCTATGATGTGGCGCCGGCCCCCTTCTTTACGGGCCGCCCATCGGATGGCAACGTGCCACTCTCGTTCACCTATGTCTTTTCCCCGGGCGGCGGGACCTGTTCCGCCAATAGCTGCCATGCTTACTGGGGCTATTCCGATCCGGTGCGCTGGGGCATGAACAGCGCCCTGGTCGTCACCCCTTTCCTCAGTGCTCTGCATGCCTCGGACACGGACCGGACCCTCACCTTCGACGCCAGCCGTTCCGCCTGTTACGAGACGGTGGACGGCGTGGTGGAAGAGCGGAGCTGCGATTATGAGTGGGCTTTCGGCGGCAGCGGCAGCGTTACCGGCGGCAACGGCGCGGATGTCATGGTCTACGGCTATGACGCGGAGGGAGAATACACCGTGACGCTGACCATGCGCGAGTCGATAACCGGCAAAACGGCAAGCGACAGCATCGTGGTGCGGGCGGACAATGTCGCTCCGCCGCCGGCCACCGCGGATTTCGCCACCGCGCTCTCCGGACGGACGGTGATCCTGACCGGCACCCTGCCGGCCGGCATCAGTCGGGCCTATATTTACTGGGGAGACCGCAAGACCACCCAGTCGTCTCAGCCCGCCACCGACCTGGCCAATGGTCTTGTCCATACCTACGCCCGGGCCGGCAGCTTTTCCATCCGGGTGCAGACCGTGGATGCCTCCTACAATAAGGCAGACTACACCCCGAGCGAGGATGGGGATCTGCTGATCACTGTTCCCTGAGCAGAACGTCGGACAGATGACCGAACAGGAGGGAGCGGGGCTTTGGGCCCGCTCCCCTTTTTTTTGCTTTCTCTGTTTCCTGGCAGTCGGTGCGCTCACCGGCGGCGGAAAAAGGAGAGGGTCTCCGTACTGGCGTCCCCCTGGCTGGCTCATCACGGGGGGCTGAATCGATTATAGGTGAAAACACCCTGTCTGGGGCAAATCGCGCAGTGACGATTTTCCTCCTCGCATTTTCATGGTGTTTTGGTTGGAGAGATGTACCCACCGAAGAAAGAGGGGGAGAAGTACCCAATTTCCATAAAATTGAAAAAATATTTCTTAGTATTTCAAATGGTTATAGGGAAAAAGATCGTCGTGAACTAATAAGGCATGCTGATTGCTTTAAAGGGGAAACAGATTCGCAAATGTCCAGACGCGCGCTTACAAGCATGAGATTCTCGCTCTTTCATCGAAGAAGCACGGTTCCCCCAAACCGTTTCGGTGTCGGGCGAGAGGGACAAAAAAAGAAGGTAACTCAAGGAGTGAAAAATGAAAAAAAGGTATAAAAGTGGTTTGATGGTGTCCGCACTGGCGACCGCTGCCCTGATGGCCGGCGTCAATGCCTTTGGCCATCCGTCTGTTCCCTTGCGCGATGCCACCGGTGCTCTCATCGGCAACAGCACCACGGCCTACAGCCCCAAGGCCACCTGCGGCGCCTGCCATAACAAGGCTGTTACCTACAATGCGGATGGTATCGCTGGCACTGCTGATGATGAAGGAACCACCTCGATTTCCGGAGCCCGCGGCAGCTATGCCGGTGGCGGCGCCACCAGAACCGTCATCAAGACCCAGGGACTGCAGAACGAGGTCACCGGCGAGGCCGAGTGGGTCACCTACACCGTCGAGGCCTACAAACATGGTTATGTTGTGGGACGGCATTCCCAGCAGGGTCGTAACGAGGACTACGGCAACCACCTGCGACATGCGGTGGGCGGCAAGTTCTGGGAATCAAGCCCCGGCATGTTCGGCAAGTACTGACCGCCTTCCAACCGCCAGTTGGCGGCTAAGAATGCGGATCCTCTCGCCAATCCCCTGGGTTTTGAAATGGGTGCCCAGGAATGGGGCAACACCTGCGGCGTCTGCCATGTCGGCGGCGGCCAGCTCGAATACAACCGCGATCTCGAGGCCTATGGCTCGGCCGGCGAGGGCGGCGGCGATGCCTTTGTCATGAAGTATGCCCGCCCCGACGACCTGAACACCGCTCTTGACGAAACAAGCTGGGACAACGTCACCATCGGCAGCATGGATGCATCCAACAAGGCGGAGATGGACTGCCTCATGTGTCATCTTGACGGCTCCAATCCCGGTTCCGCCTGGCTGAAAACCCTGGGCTGCGATGAGAACAATCCGATCGGTCCGATGAACGATCCGACCTGTTCCGGCACCTCCATGTTCCCCGGGCTGCGCACCGTTGATACCGGTGACGGCGTCCAGAATTACGACATGTTCAACCGTAACTTCGGCCTCAAGCAGCGGCGGCTGGATCTCATCGCCTCCATGGGCGCCGGCGCCAAGGGTGTTTTCACCGACGCCGACAGCGACGGCCAGGCTGACGATCTGACCGGCGTTGAGTGGGGTGCCGGTGCGGTGCAGTCCGGTGGTCCCGCCTTGACCGTTGGGCAGTGTGTTGATGCCACCACCGCCTATAATGATGGCGGCGGCTGCATCGATTATTCATACGCAGCTTTCGCCGGTGGCGCATGTGCTGGTCAATACGCCACACCGTATGTTGTCAACTCAGCAACCATTGCTCCCTGTATCAAGGTGCCCTCCACCAAGATCGCCGCCACGCCGAAAAGCGAAAACTGCTCGGTCTGTCATGCCCGTGACGACAATACCATGGGTCTGCCCGGCATGATGGCCATGCGGACCGGCTACGGTAACTATGGCCTCATCCATGATCCGTCCAATCCGATGCCGTCCGGCAACATGGGCGCCAGCAGTGATCTCGATACGGATAATGGCGCGGGCGCTATCAACGACGATTACTGGTTCGATTTCGGCTGCAAGACCGGTATGGGCAAGCGCGCCCACAAGATCACCGCCACCGGTGATGCGTACGGCACCAACGGTCGCTGGGGCATGTCGATGTTCATGCCCTCCACCCTGGATATGAATCCCGCCACCGTGCCCAACGCCGGTGACCCGATTCTCGATGCCAGCGGTAATCCCGCCAAGATGCCGGATATCGATGTCCATGACCAGGGCGGCATGGAGTGCGCCACCTGCCATTATGCCGTTGGTTCCACCACCGGTACCGGCTACGAGGACATTCCCTCCAAGGAAGCGCACGGCTTTGTTTATCCGGCCGAGCGTATCTTTGCCATGGATCATCAGTTTGCCCAGGCCGACTCCTTCCCGGATACCAAGGGCAAGAACAACCTTGATTCGAAGATCCGTTGCGAGAGCTG
>CAZUZJ010000103.1:0-8463 GCA_964624225.1 uncultured Desulfobulbia bacterium
TTTCCATAATAAAAGCGGTGGGAGCCGGTAAACCCGAAAATCCACAGGATGTAGCCGATGGTTTTGCTGTGGGTGTTGCCGTGCGGTATCATGCCGTGCCTCCTCCTGGCTGAACATTTTGCCGGTAAAGCGACTCATATCAGTGTTGTGATGACAATAGCTTTTTTTTCCCGAAAACCCAAGCAGCAAAAAATGAGGGGAGGAAGAATTGATGATCTGGCGAATTGTCTTGGTGCCGTTTCTTTTTTTTCTTTTTCCTTTGTTGACAGGTGTAGCGATGGTGAATGAATCATGGCAAAAACAATCGGTTCATGAGGATGCCTTGCGGCAACGACTCAGTCCCATGCAGTTCAGAGTGACCAGGGAGGGGGGCACCGAGCCGCCCTTTCGCAATGAGTACTGGGACAACAAGCGAGCCGGTATCTATGTCGATATCATCTCCGGCGAAGCGCTGTTCAGCTCGCTGGATAAATTTGATTCGGGCACCGGTTGGCCGAGCTTTTCCGCTCCGCTCGAGGCGGGCAACATTGTCGAAAAAAAGGACGTCAGTCTGTTCATGACACGAATCGAGGTGCGCAGCCGGCAGGCGGATTCCCATCTCGGCCATGTCTTTGCCGACGGCCCGCCCCCCACCGGCAGGCGCTACTGCATCAATTCCGCGGCCCTGCGCTTCATCCCGGCCGTCGAACTGGAAAAGGCGGGCTATGGCCACTATCGATCGCTCTTCCCCGAGGTGGCGGTGACCGGGGCGACTGCCGACACTGCAACGGCAATCGCCCTGTTCGGGGCCGGTTGTTTCTGGGGGGTGGAAGAGATCCTGGGCGCCATTCCCGGGGTGATTGCGACAACAGTGGGCTATGCCGGCGGCACGACGTCTGATCCGACCTATTCGCAGGTTTCCGGCGGGCAAACCGGACACGCCGAGGTGGTACAGGTGGTGTTTGATCCGCACCAGGTGACGTATGAGACATTGCTCGATTATTTTTTCCGGCTGCATGACCCGACCACCATCAATCGTCAGCACAATGATATCGGCACACAGTACCGGTCGGTGATTTTTTTCCATGACGACAGGCAGCGGCAGGCGGCGGAACGCAAAAAAGAGGAGGTCAATCGCTCCGGGGCATGGTCTGATCCGGTGGTGACGGAGATCGTTTCTGCCCCGCGATTTTATGCGGCGGAGGAGTATCATCAGGATTATCTGCAAAAAAATCCCGGTGGTTATAACTGCCATTTCCTGCGTGACTGAAGCGATCGTGAATATCCGGATTTCCGCTTCGCCAGCAATGCCGGTCTTGTCAGTTCCTTGACACGTGGAGCGTATTCGGATATAAAAAAATTATTTCTTTTTTTTTAATGTGTTATGGCTGGCAAAGGAGTAATCCAGGCCGCAATCTTTTTGGCAGATTGACGCGAAGGGCAGCCATCAGGTACCATTGGTGACAAGGCTGATGCTGCGGCCCGCCGCACCATGGGGAGGTTGCGCAAAGCATGGCCAGCAGTTCAGCCGGAGAGCAGGAGGGTTTCGCGGGGCAAACGCCGAACGCGTTTGACTATATGCAGTGTACACGAGGTTTCACCATCAAAACGACATGAAAGGAGAAAAAAATGAAAAAATGGACTTCACTCTGGCTTCTTCTCGTTGCCGGTCTTTTTGCCGGCTGCGCCACCCTGACGGGAGACAGCTTCACCCCCGTTGATCTGTCGGCCAAACTGGCCCAGGGATACAAGCAGAAGGTTGACAACGCCGTCATCATTCTTGATGCGTCGTCCTCCATGTACGACACCGCGAACGGGCAGCAGAAATTTGCCCAGGCAAAAAACGTGGTGTTGCATATGAACCAGACCATGCCAGCGCTTACCATCCAGGCCGGGCTGCATGTTTTCGGTCCGACCATGGGCCCGAATCTCGAAGACAGCAAACTGATCTACGGGATGGCCCCTTACGACAAGCAGGCCCTGGCTGATGCGGCGGGCACCGTCAAGGTGGCCGGTCTGACCCCGCTCGCCAAGCCGCTGACCAAGAGCATCGATGATCTGAAGGCAAGCCAGGGTCCGATCGCGGTCATTGTCGTCAGTGACGGCGTCGATACCAACAAGAAATCGCCGGTTGAGGCGGCCCAGAACCTGAAAAACGCCTATGGCGACCGGATCTGCATCTATACCATCCTCATCGGTGACAGCCCGGTGGGCAAGAAAAACATGGATGATATCGCGGCAGCCGGCGGTTGCGGGTTCGCCACCACGGCCGCTGCGGTCGCCACCGGTGAGGGCATGGCGGATTTCGTGGAAAAGGTTTTCCTGGAAAAAGCCCCGGCCCCGGCCGTTGCCAAACCCCGTGCCGTTACTCCTCCTCCGGTCAGAACGATCACCATGGATCTGAAGGTGCTTTTTGATTTCGACAAACATTCCGTTCGCCCCTCCGCCCAGGATCGGCTGGCCGAGTTTGCCGATTTCATGAAGAGATATCCGAGCACCACCGCCGTACTGGAAGGTCATACCGACAATATCGGTTCCGCTGCCTATAACGATCGGCTCTCCCTGCAGCGGGCGGAAAGTGTCAAGAAGTACATGGTGGAGAAATTCCAGATCAACCCGACCCGCCTTTCCACCCGCGGTTTCGGTTTCAACCGGCCGATTGCCACCAACGATACGGAGCAGGGTCGCCAGGAGAACCGGCGGGTTGTTGCGGTCATTTCCGTGACTGAATAAGCCTGATTTCCTTTTGCCGCTGTCGCGGCGGCCAAACCCCCGACGCGCCTTTCCGGTGTGCCGGGGGTTTTTGTTGGATGTTACTTGGTTGCCACTTTTTCCCCGCGCTCCGGGATGACGGGAAAAGGGCTGACGGCACACGCTCCGCCGCACCCGCAGTCATGGCTGTTGTTTTTATCGGTGCCACGCAGGCGGCCGACCATTTGCAGCAAAGGGCGGACAGAGAGAAGCAGCAGGATGGCGGCCGCTGTCCATTGAACCGCTGCTGGCGTCATGTCGCTTCCCTGGCCGATGACCGCCCTGATCGGCACGTCAAAGTGCAGATAGATCCAGTCGAGCAAAAGGCCGGCCATGACGCTGATGCCGCTGATGGCCAGGAGATAGAGGGCCGTTGCCCGCTTGCCAAGGATACCGAGCAGTACCGAGAGCGAGGTGATATTGGTGGCCGGGCCAACCAGCAGAAAGACAAGAGCGGCGCCGGGGCTTACCCCTTTGAGGATCATCGCCGCTGCGATGGGGGTCGAGGCGGTGGCGCAGATATAAAGGGGGATGCCGGCCACCAGCATGAGCAGCATGGAGGTCACCCCGCCGCCGAGATAGGCCCCCATCAGTTCCTCCGGCACCAGGGCGGTGATGAGGCCTGCGGCAAGCAGGCCAAGGAAAAACCAGCCGGCCATATCCGTCCATAATTCCTCATGGGCATAGCGCAGTCCATCTTTGATCCGGCTTGGCCATGGCAACGGGCGAGGAGGATCGGTCAGGGCCGGAGGAAAAGAGAGGACAGTGGTCGTTGCGGGTTGCCCTGATTCGGTTTTCTTTTTTTGTTCCGGTCGGGGCGGATGGAGAAGGTTTTCGCCGATCCCGGCCGCCATGGCTGAGATAAAGGCGGTCAGCGGCCGGGCAACGGTCATGAATGGATCGAGCAGGGCATAGCTGATGACGATGGAATCGACTCCTGACTCCGGCGTTGAAATGAGGAAGGCGGCGGTGGCGCCGTTGTTTGCGCCCTGTTTTTTCAGTGATGCGGCGGCCGGCAACACCCCGCAGGAGCAGAGAGGAATGGGGATGCCGAACAGGGCCGCCTTGACCACCGGCAGAAAACGGCCGCGGCCAAGATGGTGCGCCACATAGGCCGGGGAGAGAAAGGTGCGCAGCAGGCCGCCCACCAGCAGACCGAACAGGATATAGACCGACGAATCAAGCAGCATCTCCCAGGCGCCCTTCAGCACGGCAGCGACAAACAACCAGATATCCATGTTACTCCCCTCCCAAAAATAATCGCAGCGGGCGGCATCGTTTTATTCACGAACATGTTCAAGGGCCGTGTCAATGACCTGTCGGACATGATCGTCACTGAGGCGATAATAGAGAATGGGTCCTTCCCGGCGGTTGACCACCAGCTGTAACTGCCGAAGAAAGCGGAGCTGGTGACTGACCGCCGATTCGCTTACGGTGAGAAAGGCGGCGAGATCGCACACGCACATCTCGCCCCCGGTCAAGGCCAGCATGATCTTCAGCCGGGTCGGATCAGCCAGGGCCTTGAAAAAGAGGGAAAGATCATGGATCTCTCCCCGGTCGAGGGCTTCCCGTTTTGCTCCGGATACCCGTTCTGCATGGATGACCCGGATCTGACAGCGATCAGTGTCCGACATGTTGCGACTCCTTAAGAATATGAATATATGTTCAAATGTAGCAAGGTCGGGTCCATTTGTCAACCGTCCGAACTGAAGAATTTTTCCTGCAGAGCATGAACCCTTTGCGCCGTTCAGGGCGTGTTAAGAGATAAGGGTCATGACCTCTTCCTTGCTCCAGTCGTGAGGTGTTCTGGCGGGCACCAGTGCAGTGGCACGTTCGGCCGGGATGCCTTGGTCAAAAATGGAAAAGAGATGTCAACCAACCTTTGCGAATGAGGAGAAATGCCATGAAACGAGATCATGCCCCGGTGAAAATGAATCTGCTTGTCGTTGCCTGGGCAACGACGATGCTGCTGGCCATGCCGGTCGGCGCCGCCGCCTTTGAAATTGTGATCGAGGTGGCACCCCATGTGCTGAACATTCAGAGTGACGGTGAGGTTGTCACCGTCCATACCTCGATAAACTACAGTGACGTTGACACCCAGACCGTCTATCTGAACGGGGTGCCAATCTCCGCCTGGAAGGCCGACAACCAGGGCAATTTTGTCGCCAAATTTGTCATGGAGGATATCAAGAGCCTGCCGCTGATCGCCAACGACTACAATGCGCTCACCCTGGACGGGGTGACGGTTGATGGGGAACCGTTTTTCGGGGTGGCTGACATCATGGTCATCAATGTTCAGCCGACAGGCCTGACACAGTGACGCCTGACCCCGACCCTGCCCTCCCCGGTTGACTAAGGCCCCCCCTCCGGAAAGACCCCCGTTTTCCGGAGGACACATCTGCGCTGTTTTTGCTTTTTTCCATTGTCCACCATTCTTTATCTGCCTCGCCGCGTGCAGGAACATTTCCCCAGAATAGACTGCTCCACCTTCGTATCTTGATTAACGGCTGTATTTGCACTACCGTGAAGGAAGGGTACATTAGCGGTATGCTTTCCCTCGCCAAACCTGATGGTCTCGTAAAAAAAACGCAAACCATGGCCGGCGGGAAAGTGAAAACAGCGAGTTACGATACGCCACCCGTCGGAATCGTCTTTTTCACGATTCCGCAAAGCAGAGAAGAGGTGATGATGCGCTACACGGACATGAATCTGCTCGAACAAATGAAAATCAGCCGCCAGGAGATAACCCGCCGCAAGCAATATCTCGATTTCACCGAGCAGGACGAAAAAAATCTCATCGCAGTCCGTCAAGCCGTTGGGGAGCATGTCGACCTCGTCGTCTCCGATTTCTACGATAAAATCATTCCCTTTCCGGAAATGGACCAGCTCATCGGTGATTCGGAAACCCTGGGTCGGCTGAAACAGCATCAACGCCACTATATCCTGAGCCTCTTTGATGGGCAGTACGACGAGGACTATGTGCACAGTCGGTTGCGCATAGGCCTTATCCATAAAAGGATCGGGGTGGCTCCCAAGTATTACCTGTCGGCCCTGCACAACCTTTCCACCAGCCTCCGGAGATTTATCGCCGACGACAATAGAGGAAGCAGAGAACATTGTCTTGCGGCCAGCACTTCACTGGAAAAGATCCTCGTCTTTGATCTGACCCTGGTGATGGACACCTATATCAATACCCTGGTGGAAGAGGTGCGGCGCAGCCGGGAAGAGCTGGAACGCTATTCCCATTCCCTGGAGGAACAGATCGCCGAACGGACCCGCATGCTGGGTGAGCAGGTGCGCCGGGATGGACTGACCGGTCTGCTTAATCAGCATGCCTTCTACGAGGAGCTGAAAAAGGAATTGTCCCGCGGGGTTCGTCGCAGTCACCCGGTGGCCCTCGTCTATTTCGATCTGGACGGTTTCAAACAGCTCAACGACAGCCAGGGCCATCGGCGTGGAGATGAAATTCTCGTTGCAGTGGCAGACGCCCTGCGCGCCTGTCTGCGGCAGGAGGACATCGCCGCCCGGTATGGTGGTGATGAGTTCTGTGTTATTCTGCCGGAAAGTACGGCCGTGGAGGCGGAACAGGTCTGCCGGCGAATTTGGACGGGCATGGAGGATCGCCTTGCCGGCAGCGGGGTGACCTGCAGTATGGGCATTGCCTCCTCAACCCCGGAACGCACCGTTGACAGTTCCAGTCTGGTCAAGCTGGCGGATCAGGCGATGTATAAGGCGAAACGGGAAAAGGGATTTTCCGTTTGCCGGGCGGACGACCGGTGAGGGGTGATCGGGCTGGGGCAGCGGAGGCGGGCAGGACTGATTTCAATGTCTGCGCGGCGGATTATGACCACCGTTACCGGTGCGGTCCGGTCGGGGTGACCGAGCTTATTGGTGCGCTGGTGACGGAAAGCGGGGCAGGCCGGGTGCTGGAAGCGGCCTGCGGCACTGGTCACTGGTTGCGGGAGCTGCCGGCGGTGGTGAAAGTCGGCCTCGACCTGTCATGGAACATGCTGGGCCAGGCCAGGCGACGCAAAGCGGCATCTCTTCTGGTGCAGGGCGACGCGGAGCAATTGCCTTTCGCCGCTCACTCCTTTGACTGCATCCTCTGCATCCACGGGGTGCACCATTTCCCTTCGCCGGCACGGTTCATCCGTGAGGCCAGGCGGCTCCTGCGCCCCGGCGGCACCCTGGCCATCATCGGCATGGATCCGCACCAGGGCACGGACCAGTGGTACGTCTACGATTACTTTGCCGGGACCCGGCAGGCCGATCTGCGCCGTTACCCGGCAACCGGCACCCTGCTGCGGATGATGGCGCGGCAGGAATTTGTCGGGTGTGCCATCAGGGAGGGTGCGCATCTCGCCCGCGATTTTCAGGGGCAGGAGGTCCTGCGGGATCCGATTCTCCATAAAAACGGGGTTTCGCAACTCACCCTGCTGCCAGAGGAGGAATTTGCCGCTGGCATAAAACGTCTCCATGCAGCCATTGCTGCCGGCAAGCTGCGGGGGCGGGAGCCAATTTTCCACGCCCGGATCCGCCTGCCGGCGGTCGTCGGTTTCGCTCCTGGGTTATAGCAGGCTCACCAGCCAGGCCAGCAGGCAGAGGGCGCCAATGCCAAGCACGATGGGGCGCACGGTCTGCCAGATATTTTTGATCTCATCCGGAGATACTGTTGTTCGCTGTTTTCAGTTGCCCATGAGGGGTTCTCCTGTTTTGCGCGGGCGGGCCGCTTTGGTTAGTGTGCAGGTGGGTGTCGTGTCCCTGACCGTGAACTGCCAAAAAAACCTTCGGTTTTCTGACCGCTTTTTGATGATTCGGTTCTACGGTTTTTTTGTTCATTGTGCCGGCGTTCGGGAGCGCTCGGCCTCGATTTGCTTTTCGATTTCAGCGAGTCGCTGCCTGGCCGTCACGGCAAACTCGCTGTCCGGGTGTTTGGCGATGATCTCCCGGTACAGAGAGGTGGCGTGCGGATAATTGCGTTGCAGCAGTTCAAGCTCGGCGGTGTCAAACAGTTCCTGCGGACTCGCACCACAGGCGGTCAGCAGGAGGAGAGTGAGAAGCAGCAGTCGTTTCATCGTGTGTTTCCTTGAAAAATCTTTTTTGCGACCAGGTTTTTTTATGTGGTATGATTAACAATGTCACAGTTGTTGTTACATGTGCAGAGATCGCATTCCCCTTGCCGACCACATCGACCCCCTATGAAAGAAATTCAGCTCACGGCGGATAACCAGACCGTTCTCAAGCTTATCCGCAAGATTGAAAAATTCAACGAATTTTCATCCCGGGAATTAGAGGAATTCCTGCAGGCTGGAAAATTGCGGGAGTATCATCCCGGTGAAGTCATCATTCGGGAAGGGGCCTCCGACTGCTGGTTGTATTTTCTCATTTCCGGCACCCTGGAGGTCCGTAAAGGAGACCATCCCATCGGCATGCTGCGCCGCTGCGGCGACATGTTCGGAGAGATGGGGATCATTGACGGTTCCCCCCGGTCTGCCACCATTCTTGCCCATGCCAAATCGCTGCTGGTCGGATTTGACGCCGAGGTTATCGACCGCAAGCTTAAAGAACGGGACATGAATTTCTGCTACATCATCTACCGCGCCTTTGCCGAAGTGCTGGCCGTACGGCTGCGGGAAACAACGGCGAAAAATGTCAGTCTGCAAAAGGAGGTGCATCTCTACCGGCAGGGCCGGGTCCAGTCCGGCGCCTTCGTGGCCGGACTGCAATCAGTCG
>CAZUZJ010000104.1:0-8422 GCA_964624225.1 uncultured Desulfobulbia bacterium
AGGACAAGGTCATCGGCGTCATCAACGCCACCGACCGCACCGGCAGCCGCGATCTGCTCACCGATGACGTCTCCCATCTGCTCCATCTCGGCAGCTTTCTCCTCTGGACGTTCATCCAGCAGGATCTCCACAAAAAAATAACCAGACAGCGCAACACCCTGAAAAAACGAAACCAGGAACTGCGCCGCCAGGAAGAGCTGCGCGCCCACCTCTCCCGCATGCTGATCCACGACCTGAAAACGCCGCTGTCGGAAGTGGTGGCCAATCTCGATATCCTCTCCTACTCCATCACCGGCCCGGAAAAGGAATTTCTCGAAGCAGCCCAGATCGGATGCGATCGGGCGGTGCGGATGGTCGCCAATCTCGTTACCACCGACAAAATCGCCGAAGGCAAGCTGCAACTGCTCTACGAGGAAACCGACTGTCGCGAACTGCTCAAGGAGGCCCTGTCCGGCATCAAGGGGCTCGCCCGCAGCAAGAACATCACCCTGCTCCTGGAGGTGGAGAACGATCTGCCCCTGCTGACCATCGACCGCACCCTGATCCTGCGGGTTTTGCAAAACCTGCTGACCAACAGCCTGGGCTACAGCGAGCCGGACACCACTATCACCGCCGGCTGCACCCTGGCGGACGGCAACAGGGTCCTCTTTTTCGTACAGGACCAGGGACCGGGCATCCCGGCCGAGCAGCAGGAGACGATCTTCGACAAATACGCCCGTCTCTCCGGCAAACAGGACGCCCTGGTGGGAACCGGACTGGGCCTCTATTTCTGCAAACTGGCGGTGGAGCTGCACAACGGCGCCATCGCCGTGAAAAGCGAGACAGGCAAGGGCAGCCGCTTTTTCTTCACCCTGCCACTCTCCTGAGGTCCTCCCCCTATGCCTGCGGAAAACGAACCCCTCTCGCCCCGGACCATGAATGTTTTGATCGTCGACGATCAGGACAACATGCGCCGCTCCATCCGGGCCATGCTGAAACTGATCAATTACGGCAAAGAGATTTTCGAGGCGCCGAACGGCAAGGAGGCCTGGAAAGTGCTGACCTCGTCCCCGACGCACATTGATTTCGTTATCTCCGATTACGCCATGCCCTTTGTCAAGGGCACCGAACTGTTGAGCCGGATCCGCACCCATCCGCAACTGCGCGACATCCCCTTTCTGATGATCACCGCCGAGGCCAACAAGGAGGTGGTGGCCGAGGCAGCCGAACACGAGGTGGACGCCTACCTGACCAAGCCCTTTGTCACGGCCTCGCTGGAGCACAAGATCAACGACCTGCTCTCCCGTTCCCTGAATCCGGATCCGCTGACCCTGCATCTCCGCAACTCGCGGGATCTGGAGGAAAAGGGCGATATCGAGGGCGCCATGGAAGAGGCAAAGATGGCCTCCGCCGCCAACCCTCGCTCCTCCCGCCCCTTCCGGGAGCTGGGCCGGCTGCTGCTGAAGGCGGGCGATATGGCCAAGGCATTGAAATGCTTCCAGAAGGCCACCGAGATCAATCGGCTTGACGTGACCAGTTACCACTATCTGGGCCAGATCTACTACCGCCAGGACGATATCGACAAGGCCATCGGCTACTTTGCCCAGGCCATGGAGATCAGTCCCCGCCATTCCGAGCGAGCCATCAAATTCGCCCGGCTGCTGGTCAAGGCCGGCAAAGGGACGGAAGCGGACCGGATCCTCCGCCTCGTCCTGAAAAACAACCCCCAAAACCTCGACATCCAGGAGGATGTGGCCCAGCTCGCCATGGAGCAGGAACTGCTGCCTCTCGCCATCAAATGCTACCGCAATATCCTCAAGGTGAATTCGGATCGGCTGCTGATCAACAAAAAGCTCGGCATCGCCCTGCAGAAAAGCGGCATGAACAACGAGGCCGTTCTCCAGTTGGAAAAGGCGGCAAGCAAACATGGCGAGGATCTCGATCTGCTGCTCGCCCTGGCCGAGGCCTATCTCGCCATGGGCATGCTGGTCCGGGCCGACAAATGGGCCGCCATCGCCCATCGCCTCTATCCCGACAGCCGGGATGCCAAAAAAATTCTTGACCAGTGCCTGTAAGCGTTGCCATGAAAAAAACGGGTTCCATACTGCTGGCAGTGCGCATGCTTGGCTATCAGGGCGGCAAAATTCTCGGCAACAAATGGCTGCCTCTGGTGGATGAGGTCCGTCGCTGCCTGGCCAGATCCGGCGTCGAGCTGGGGGAGAGCTGCGATGAGCTGTTGCTCTTTAGTTTCACTCACCCCTTTCCAGCGCTCACCGCCCTGCTGGAAAGCCTGCGCAAGGGCAAGGAGGAACACGGCTGGAAAACCAATCACGGCCCGTTGCCGGCCCAGATCATCCTCCATCTGACAGAGGAGGATGACGCCTTCCCTCAGATCAGGCAAGCAGCCGCAACTGAATGGGAAATGCTCCAGCAGGAATCCATCCATCTTACCCGGACCCTGATGCGCCGATGGCAGGAACTGATGGACGGCCGCGAGCTGCCCGAGCACACCTTTACCGACGAGGGCGACGGCCTCTTTCACCTGCTCTTTGCCGGCAATGCGACGGTGCGGCGGGTGGAACTCTTTCCCTATCGCAGCCTGCCGGTGCGGGGCAAGGAAAAGGAATGCTTCTACTGCGGGATGACCAGTCATACCCCGGCCGCCTGCCCCAGCAAACTGATCGGCATGAAGATACGGGGGCTCGACCTGGTCGGTGCGCTGCCCTTCGCCGAACTGGGGGCCATCTACAAGGCCATTTTCCCCGATTATTCCGTCTGCCTGCAAAAAATCGGCAGCGGTCTGCAACCGGGCCAGCTCAGACAGGACAAGGAACTGCTCGTCTTCGTCGCCTACCTGGACATCAACCGGATCTATCAGCTCCGCTTTCTTCACCAGCTGGCCTTTTCCTCCTCTTCCCGCTGGAACGATCTCGATAAAACCGACAAGATCACGGTGGACAGCCGCAATCTCCACATGGGGATCGACTGTCTGCGGGTCGGCCAGTACGAAAAAGCAGAGGAGATCCTTCTCAAGGAAAGCAAACGCCGGGACGGCAAACAGTTTCACGCCCTGGTTGCCCTCGCCTTCCGCGCCCTGGATCTGGGCCGCGACAAGGACATGGCCCACTATCTCGAACGGGCGAAAAACACCGCATCCCAGGAAAAGGACCGCCTTGCCATCCAGCTGCTGCTTTCCCGCTTCTATGAGCTGCAGAATGATTCCTGGAAGGCGAAAGAGGCGATCTCCGGGGCGGAGAAGGTGCTGTTTGACGCGCTTGAGTGCCAGTACCGCAAACTCCAGTATGCAGTTCAGCATGGCTTCGACGAGATCGACATCAAACGACTCCGTTCTCTGATGACCGGCCAGAAGGAAATGTTCATGGCTGCCCTGCTCGACCCGCACTTGCTGCCGGTCCACGGTCTGATCAACGATCTGGCGGTCGAGCATCTGCAACTGCAGCAACGGGAGGCGGAGAAAAAACTGCGGCTGGCCGAGGCGGAATGCGACGAGCTCCGCCACTGGCTCGACGAAGGGGACCCGCTCGTTAGCGAACATGAACAGTCCCTGGCCCAACTCTGCAACAAATTCGCCGGCCAGGGCTACTACGACCTCCTCGATGTCCTTGAGCGTTGTGCCGGCATCATTGCCGCCTGCCAGCGCATCCGCAAAACAAAATCAGCAGAGCTGGAAAAAAGAAAAACCGATTGTGATGCCAGACACCAGCAGCATCTCAACTTCTGGCAGGCCTATCCCTACAAAAACGCCTTCACCACCTTTCTCGGCATCCTGAGCGAAACCAGCACCGCACTGGTCGAGGCACAGCAGCGTATCGAAGCAAAAGAGGGTCGGGCCTTCCGCGCCGCTGTCAGCCTGCTAGACAAGGCCGGCCAATCCTACGCCACCCTGGAGCAGATGCAGGAGAAAATGATTCGCTACCGCCTGCTGCTCAACGGCTTGAAAATTTTCACGAAACATGTCATCATTTCCGAAATTGCCCTGCTGTTTGCCTGTTTTAGCCTCTTCCTCGGGCTACCGGCAATGCTGTCCGGCACGGAAAGCGGACTGGAGAGAATGATGGCAGATCCCCTGCTGCGTAAAAAAAGCCTGCTCCTGGCCGCCTTTTTTCTCGCCCCCTTTCTCGCCATTGTCTGGACCCTCTGGGCCATGCGCAACGAGCAGTAGCAGGAAGAACCTCTTATGCAGCCCCGCACCCGATTCTGAAAAAACAACACAATAATCAGAGAGGAAACCAATGAGCCGGATTACCTGGAACGATTCCTACAGCGTCGGCATCGAGGAGATCGATGCCCAGCACAAAAAGTGGATCGCCATTATCAACGAGCTGCACGACAGCCTGATCGAGGGCCGCCAACTGACGGAAATCGGCATGAAAAGCCTGAAGGCCATGGAGGAGTATGGCGCCTTCCACTTCGATTTTGAAGAGCAGTACATGGAGAGGATCGGCTATGCCGATCTGCCTCATCACAAACGGGAGCACGAACAGTTTCTGGAAAAGATCCGCGGCATCATTCGGGAAACAGAGGAAGGACATCTGGTCCTCAACACCCAGATCATGAAGCTCCTGATGAACTGGCTGACCGGGCATATCCAGGGCAGTGACAAAAAATACAGCATATAGCGACCGTTTTCAGCACAGCCAACCCATTGCCGGGAAATCCGATCTCGCGGCAGGCAACAAAGCCCCGTTCACTTCCCCACCACCCGATTTCTCCCCTGCTGCTTGGCCCGATAAAGCCGCAGGTCGGCCAGGGCAATGAGGCCGTCAGCGCTTAGTTGGGCCAATTCGGTTGCCGCTGCCACACCGATGGAGACGGTGACGGGAATCTGCTGTCCATGGAAGAAAAACGGATGGGCGGCGATGGTTCGGCGCAGTCGGTCGGCAAACTCCATCCCGCGCCCCACGTCGCCCTGACAGATACCGTAAAACTCCTCGCCCCCGTAGCGGCCGACCTCGTCTTCCTTGCGCTTGGTCGCCAGCATGACCTCGGCGAGCTCCATCAGGACGAAATCCCCAGCCTGGTGACCATGGCTGTCATTGACGGCCTTGAAAAAATCGAGATCAAGCAGCAGAAAGGAAAAATCCTGAATATAGCCGCGCTGCCACTCGCCGGTCTTCACCTCCAGCATCCGCTCCAGGATCCGGCGCTTGGGCAGTCCGGTCAGCTCATCAAAATACCCGATCTTCTCCAGCAGATCCTTCTGCTCCATTTCCTTGGTAACATCGGTAAGACAACCAAGGGAAAGGGAGATAGCGTCCTGCTGATACCGCTCGATCCGCCCCTGATCCTTCAGCCAGATGAGCTCTCCCCCGGCCAGCGCGAGTTTGTAGATCGCATCGACCTGCCCGCGCTGCTGCACCTCCTGGCGCAGATCGATCCGCCGACCGGTGAGCTGCTGCCGGGTAACGATCTCCTCCTGGACCGAGGCATCGGCCGAGTACCGATAGACCCGCTGATCGAGAATGGCTTCACGGAACACCCGTGAGACATTGATGGTGGTGCAGCCCAGCAGCTGGACAAGGCCTCCCCCGACAAACTCGTACCAGATGATCTTCTCCCGGTCATGCCAGGCGGCGAGGTAGGGCATCAGCGGGTAGCCGCAGCCGTCAAAGGCCTCCGAGACGGCAATGATCTCCCGCACCCTTTCCTTCAGCCCGGCGCCGTACTCCCCGAAGAGGATCCGGCCGACATAGGAGGCGGGAATGGCCTGCTGGTCGTCTGTTCTGTTCATGGTTACCCCCTTTTCAGCTCCTTCTTCAAGCGCGCCTCCATTTCAGCGAACTTTTCGGTGCGTTTGCGGGCCAGCTCCTCCTGGATGGCCTCCACCTTTTTGCTCTGTTCCTGCTGTTTTCGCTGAAATTCCGCCAGATGATCGGCCAGATCGTTCTTCTTCTCGCCCCGGGGAATCTCTTCGATGCGCCGATGGTCATCGAGCATAAGCCGCCAGCCAAAGGCGCCCTCGACGGTGCGCACGATCCCTCTTTCCTTCAGTTTCCGGCAGAGGGCATAGCCGGCCTCGGCGGAGATGGAGAGCATGAGGCTGATCTCCTCCACCGTTGGCGGCTGTTTCTTCTGGTATTCACACACGCGCATGGCGGCGACAAAGAGATGGGCTTCCTCGTACTGATCCATGAATCACTCCTTCTTGACGGCGTCGCAAAAAACGCCACCTGCTTCGTTGCCGTGTCCCCAACTACGCCTCATTCCTGGAAATGACTTTACGAGACCACCCTTCCTGCGGATCTTCATTTCAGAGCAGAACGACCAGCACCAGGCCGCCGCCGATCACGGCCAGATTGCCGGCGGCAGAAACGGCGTGCAACCTGCGGAAGCCGACGCGAAGCGGATCATCCTGCGGGGTTGTGACAAATGAGGGAATCTCCCTCTTGAGGGCCGCGGCCCGCGGTTCGATGACAAAGGCCTGGCCCGCGGTGATGGCAAGCATGAGGGCAATGACCAGTACCGCGATGCTGCGGCGCGGCATGGTGACGAAAACCAGGCAGGCAAGGGCGATGAGGCCGCAGACCAGCCCCCATCTGAAGTAAGCCGGGAACAGGGTGCCGACAACAGCGACGGCAAGACGGTACAGCAATGTCGGGATCCGCATGACAGGTCTTTTCCCCAGAGGGTGTGGTCGATGTCCCCGCGACAGCGACGATACATATATTCGTAATACCTTAGCTTCGCACACGACACAAGCAGGGATCAGATCCCGCCCTCATTTTTCCCGACAAAAAAGGTTATCACCCGGCAGCCAGAGGCCGCATCCTCAAGACGGCGCGGCCCTCCTCATCGTCCAACTCATCCATGATCTGCAGCAGCGCTTCAAAGGTCTTCTCGATGGTCACCCGATCCTTCTCGCGGTTGTACTCGGCGACGATCTCCTCGTAATGCCTTTGGAAATCGGTCCGCAAGGGATTCTGCCGGAGCAGACGCTGCAGGCGTTGCAGGCGTTGTTCGATGACGGTTTTGAGATTCTGCAGGGTGGTACGCTTGGCCGGGCTGCGCTCGAATTCCCGGCGCAACCGGTCGAAATCGATTTTGCTGATATCGTAGGCATAAGTCCCGGTGGTATTTTCCGGACCACTGTCCCTCGTCTCAATTGCCTCATCAACGATGCGGTGCAGCTGGCGGATGATATCGGTGATATCCGCCTGGTCCCGGTCCTGTTGCAGGCTTTTATAGACGATATTGATGGCGTCGAAGTCGTCCCGGCAATCACCCACGCCTTCAATGGTGATGCAGGCCTTGAATTTCGAGAACACCGCCCGGCACATCACTTCAAAGCGCTTGCGCGTCTCGTCGTTTTCGTTCGCCGCTTCCTTGGCGGCGAGAATCGCCCCATTTCGGGCAAATCCGCTCTGCCCGATGATCCCATCCAAAGACGTGCCTCGCTCTTCCAGAAAGGCCCGGACAAAGGCAATCGCTTCACGAAGATCGACCAGCAGTTCCTCATCGGGCCTGGCCGGTTCGGTTTCGCCTCCCTCACCGCCACGACCACCATCGCCGGTTCCGGCAAAGGCCGCCAAAGCCTTGCGCAGGTTTTTGAGGATGCCGCAGTAATCGACGATCATCCCGTTGTTCTTGCCCTCATTGATCCGGTTCGCCCGGGCAATGGCCTGCATCAGGGTGTGCGCCTTGAGCGGCTTGTCCAGGTACAGATTGGAAAGGCTGGGGACATCAAAGCCGGTCAGCCACATGGCACAAACGATGGCCACGCGAAACGGGTGTTCCTCGGCCATGAAGGCATCGTCCAGCGCCAGCCGCTGCATGTTCTGGAACTGCGGCTGTTTCCGCATCGCCTCCGGCAGTTCGATGCCTTCCTTACAGACCAGCATCGCCTTGCCGGTTTCCCAGCCCAAAGAGTAGTGCTGCACAAAATCGCGGGCCACCTCTGGTCGAGGCGTTTACCGGCCGTGATGATGTGATAATCGCGCTTGAGCTCCTGCTCCAGGCGCTGCTCCACATCCAGCTGACGACCCCTCAACCCCGGCCCCTCTCCCAGAGGTAGAGGGGAGCTCTCCAGCTCCTCCAGCTTCTCGGCGATCCGCTCGTCGGCGTGGAACTGGTTGGTGAACTGGAACAGGCGGCGCAACTCTTCCTTGGAGTTCACCCGCCGTTTGTCGGCCCCGGCCTTGAGCCAGATGACCCCGTGCTTGTCGAAATAGGGTTTGTCGATCCCTTTGGGCACGGTCAGCACGATGACGATGCGGCCATTTTCCAGCGCCAGGTTCGCGGTCTGCACCGCCAGCGGGCTGCGCACCAGTTGATTGGCACCATTGCTGATGAGCTGATTGATGCGGGCCACATCCTGCCCTGAAAGCCCCGGCATGGAGCCGTCATCCGCCACGCCGATGAATATGGCGCCGCCATTGGTGTTGGCAAAGGCCGCCATCTCCGACCGAGGCCAGGGAATCGGCGT
>CAZUZJ010000105.1:0-8413 GCA_964624225.1 uncultured Desulfobulbia bacterium
GCGGCGGATGAAGAGGTGCCGGTGGTGGACCTCGCTCCCTTTGCCATGGAAGAGCGCCAAGGCGGCGAGGAGGAGAAAGAAGAGTTGACTCTGGCCGCCGAGGAAGAGGGTATCAGTTTTAGCCTGCCGGAGGAAGAGGGAATCGCTCTGAGCTTGCCGGAGGAGGCAGAGGAGGCGGAGACGGTCGAGGAAGTCCCGGCCGCCGCCGAGGAGGATCTGGCCGGTTCCATCGATTTTTCCCTGGGCGAGGAGGGTCCGGAACCCAATGTCGCTGATCTGCTGATGGATCGCGAAGCTCCGGCCCGGTCGGTGGAGAGTGAAGCCGTGGCCGAGGAGGAGGGCGGCATCGCCTTCGAAATGGAGGAGACAGCAACGCCTCCGAAAAAACTGGAGCTGGAAGAGGCCGAGGAGGAAGAGGGCGGCATCGATTTTGATCTGGGCCTGATGCCCGAGATCGAGATGGAAGAAATTCCGACCGAAAAGCCTGAGCCGCCGCCGGCTGCCCAGAAAGCGGATACCGGCCTCAGTCTCGACCTGGATCTTGATCTGGATGATGAGCCGGTGACCGATGACCAGGTCTTCAACCTCGAAGACATCGATATGGCGGATCTGGTCATCGAAGACAATGGCGCCGGTCGGAAGAGCCGCCCGGAGGATACCGCCCTTGATCTCGAGGACTTTCTCAATGAAGGCAAGGCCCCGGCAGCCGAGGAGGACAAGACGGACCGGCCCTCGGATATCGAGCTGTGATGGCGACGGCTGTCCTGCAGGATTGCCGCCCTGATGGAGCAGGTGACGATGACGAAATTGGTGTCGGTCGGGCTGAGGTGCGGCCGGAGCCGGCCCCTGCTGTCGCCACCATGGGGGCGCGTGGCATGGCCTTGCTGATCGACCTGCTGCTGCTCGCCGGGTTGAGCGCCCTCTCCCTCGTTGCCGTCCTGCTGGCTGCGGGTGATTTTTTTCTGCATTCCCTGCGCGGTCTGGCGGCCCTGGTCGGCGTCGCCCTCGTACTCTTTCCGTTCGGGTTGATCGTTTTCAGTGCCGCCTATTTTGTCGTGCTGCACAGCTATGGCGGCCAAACGCTCGGCAAGATTTTCATGGCGATCGCGGTGGTGCCGGAAGAGGGCCAGCCTTTATCCTTGGCCGCTTCCTTTCTGCGGCTGGTCGGTTATCTGCTGTCCGCCCTGCCATTGGGCGCCGGCTTCTTCTGGGCCGTGCTCGACAAGGATCGGGCCGCCTGGCACGACCGGCTGGCCGGCACCCGGGTCATTGCCTGGTGAGTGGCAAAAAAATCTTGACAAGGAGAAGTGCTTTCGGTACCTTCTGCCTTTCCGCCGGGATAGCTCAGTCGGTAGAGCAACGGACTGAAAATCCGTGTGTCCCTGGTTCGATTCCTGGTCCCGGCACCAGAAAAACAGAAAGGGGTTGCGTATCGTGCGCAGCCCCTTTTTTCTATTGTGGGTCCGGGAGAAATCCTCGGAGTTGTTTCCCGCACGATTTTTTTTGCAATGAAACGGTTGGTGAGAGGGGAAAGAACGGAAGATGAGGCAGTCTTCCAGCCCGGCCTGCCGGCGGCAGGCTGATGCAAAAGGAGAGTGAACGTTATGGTGGAGCGAACGAAGTGCACGCTGTACAGCGGCGGCCTGAAGGGCGCCGAGGCCGCCTTCGGCGAAGCGGCCGAAAAATGGGGATTGCAGGAGGTGACCTTCTCCTATGAGGGGCATGCCTTGTTTCGGGACAGAAATGTGGTGATGCTCTCCGAGGAGGATCTCAATCGCGGTGATATCAGCATGGAGCTCGCTTCCAAGATGATGAACCGCACCTACTATGAAACAAAAAAGATCCGCAAGGTGTTGCAGTCGATCTTTCACATGGTCAACCGCGGCTATCAGGTCTTCGCCGTCGGTCGGATCATGGCTGATAACACGGTGAAGGGCGGCACCGGTTGGGCGGTGGAGCTGGCCCGTCTCTTCAACCGGCCGGTCAGCGTCTTTGATCAGGAAAAAAAGGAATGGTTCACCTGGAAGGAAGGAGCCTGGCTGACCGATACGCCGTCCATCACCTATGACACCATCGCCGGATCCGGGACGCGTAATCTCAATGATGACGGCAGAAAAGCGATTGATGATTTGTTTGAGCGGTCCTTTGGTTCGGCCTGAGATGGAATTCGCTTGACAAGTGACCATAGTCTGGTTTATGTAGTCCGATTTCCATTCGGAATTTTGCGAACGGCCCCGCATGCGGGCCGTTTTTTTTAACTGTGCTTATCGGAGGTGAGGATTCGGCCCGCGGCCGCGGGAGCCTTCGTGACCCTCCTTTCTGAGGCCAGGCAGCAACAAGCCCAATGTGTTGAGGAAAAAGTGATGCAGAAAGATTTAGCGAAATTGCGCAATATCGGAATCAGCGCCCATATCGATTCCGGTAAGACAACCCTGACGGAACGTATCCTTTATTATACGAACCGGATTCATGCCATCCATGAGGTCCGGGGCAAGGATGGCGTCGGCGCAAAGATGGACTCCATGGAACTGGAGAAGGAAAGAGGTATTACCATTCAGTCTGCCGCCACCTATTGCGACTGGAAGGGCCATTCCATCAACATCATCGATACCCCGGGTCACGTCGATTTCACCATTGAGGTCGAACGCGCCCTGCGGGTACTTGACGGCGCGGTGCTGATCCTCTGTTCC
Organism: uncultured Desulfobulbia bacterium; assembly: GCA_964624225.1. Lineage (GTDB taxonomy): Bacteria > Desulfobacterota > Desulfobulbia > Desulfobulbales > SURF-16 > DB1. The sequence goes on from CAZUZJ010000105.1 coordinate 2,691, forward strand.
GTTGGTGGCGTGCAGTCGCAGAGCATTACGGTCAACCGCCAGATGAGCCGCTATAAGGTCCCGCGCATTGTCTTTATCAACAAATGTGACCGCACCGGCGCCAATCCCCGCAGGGTCACCCAGCAGGTCCGCGACAAACTGGGGCTTAACGCGGTCATGATACAGCTTCCCATCGGCCTTGAGGGCGATCTGGAGGGAGTGGTCGATCTCGTCAAGATGAAGGCCATCTATTTTGACGGCGACAGCGGCGAAAAGATCCGGGAGGCGGAGATCCCCGCCAATCTGCTCGAAGAGGCCAACGAGAAGCGCGAGGAGATGCTCGATGCCGTCTCCATGTTCTCCGACGAGCTGATGGAGGCGGTGCTGGAGGGCGAACCCACCGAGGAGATGATCCATGCCGCGGTTCGCAAGGGCACCCTGTCGCTTGAGTTCGCCCCGGTCTTCATCGGTTCGGCCTATAAAAACAAGGGCGTCCAGTGTCTGCTCGATGCGGTGAACATCTACATGCCGAGCCCAATGGACATTGAAAACACCGCGCTTGATCTCGAAAAAGACGAGCAGGAGCTGATCCTTTCATCCAAGCCGGGCGATCCGCTGGTCTGTCTCGCCTTCAAACTGGAGGACGGCCGCTACGGCCAGCTGACCTATATCCGCATCTATCAGGGCACCATCAGGAAAGGCGACACCATCATCAACAGCCGCACCGGCAAGAAGGTCAAGGTGGGCCGGTTGTGCCGCATGCACGCCGACGAGATGGAGGAGATCGATGAATCCGCGGCCGGTGATATTGTTGCCCTGTTCGGCATCGACTGCGCCTCCGGCGATACCTTCACCTCGCCTGATATCAGTTATTCCATGAGCTCCATGCATGTGCCCAACCCGGTCATTTCGCTCGCCATCGTGCCGGTGGACAACAAGGCCCAGGTCAACATGTCCAAGGCCCTTAACCGCTTTACCAAAGAAGACCCGACCTTCAAGACCTACGTTGATCACGAGACCAACGAGACCATCATCTCCGGGATGGGCGAGCTCCACCTGGAGGTGTACATCGAGAGGATGAAGCGTGAATACAAGGCGGAAGTGCAGGTCGGTGCTCCCCAGGTTGCTTACCGGGAAACGATCACCCGGCGCGCTGAGTTCAACTACACCCACAAGAAACAGACCGGCGGCTCCGGGCAGTTCGGCCGCGTTGCCGGCTATATGGAGCCGATTGAAGAGGGGGGAGATTACGAGTTTGTCGACAACATCGTCGGCGGCGTCATTCCCCGTGAATTTATCAGCTCCTGTGACAAGGGCTTTCAGAAAAGCCTGGAAAAGGGCTCGCTGGCCGAATTTCCGGTCACCGGCGTCCGCTGTGTCATCAACGATGGCGCGGCCCATGCGGTTGACTCCTCTGATATCGCCTTCCAGCTTGCCGCCATCGGCGCCTTTCGGGAAGGCTACCACAAGGCCCACCCCGTTCTTCTGGAGCCGATCATGAAGGTCGCGGTCGAAGGACCGACTGAGTTTCAGGGATCGGTTATGGGCAGCCTCAATCAGCGGCGCGGCATCATCATCGGCACCCTGGAAGAGGGTGATTATACCGTGGTCGAGGCCGAGGTTCCCCTCTCCGAGATGTTCGGATACTCCACCGTCCTGCGTTCGTTGACCCAGGGCAAGGCGGAATTCACCATGGAGTTTGCCGATTACAAGCAGGTACCGAGAAACGTCGCGGAAGGGATCATTGATGACGTCCGCAAGAAAAAGAAAGAACAGGGCAAATAAGGGGGAGGCAAGACTATGTTGAAAGAGGATCTGATAAGCAAGAATCCGCTTCGCGTGCTCACTCCGGCGGGCCAGGGGAAGGATGTCTCCCCGCAGATGGGGCTGGTCATGGCCCGCGCCGGGTTGGGCAAGACCGCTATCCTGGTGCAGATCGCCCTGGACAGCATGCTGCGCGGCAACAGGGTGCTGCATGTCAGCATCGGCCAGAGTCTTGAAAAGACCAGGCTCTGGTACGACGATATCTTTCAGGATATCGCCACGTCCAGCAAGCTGCAGCATGCTGCGGACATTCAGGATGAGTTGATGAGCCGACGAATGATCATGACCTTCAACGAGGAGAGCTTTACTGTGGCCAAGCTGCGCGAGCGCCTCACCGATCTGATAGCCCAGAATATCTTCCAGCCCGATTGTCTGCTGGTGGATGGTTTCGATTGTTCCGCCACACCGGAAAAGGTGCTGGGGGAGATGCGCGATCTGACTCAATCATTAAGCCTTAATGTCTGGTTTTCCGCGGTCTGCCATCGCGACGACAAACGGACCAGCGCTGCCGGAGTGCCGGCCCCGTGTCACACCGCCGACGAGCTGTTTGACACCATCATTCTCCTGCAACCAGATCCCGAAAAGAACTGCATCGCCCTGAAGATCATCAAAAAGGACGGCGAACTTGGCGAGGGAAAACGCGCCCTCAATCTTGATCCCGCCACTTTGCTGATCATGGAAGGATAACTTTCCACTCCTGCTCTGTCCGGCTCTGGTTTCGACCTGAAGCCGGACAGATGTGTACGACCCGCCATGAAATTCCGCCCCTGTATTGACCTGCACAACGGCTGCGTCAAGCAGATCGTCGGTTCCACTCTCTCCGACAGCTCGACCTCCACCCTGCAAACCAATTTTTGTTCATCCCGGCCATCCTCCCATTACGCCGAGATGTACAGGAGAGATCGGCTGACCGGCGGTCATGTCATCATGCTCGGATCGGGCAACGAGGCGGCCGCCATCGCGGCGCTGGCAGCCTGGCCGGGTGGTCTGCAGATCGGCGGCGGCATCACCGCCGACAATGCCGCAGGCTGGCTTGATCGCGGCGCTGCGGCCGTGATCGTCACCTCTTACGTCTTTCAGGGGGGGGTGATTCACGAAGAGCGGTTGCGGAAAATGCGCGATGCCGTCGGGCCCGAGCGGCTGGTGCTCGATCTGAGCTGTCGCAAGCGGGATAATGAGTATTTCATTGTCACCGACCGCTGGCAGAAATTCACCGCGGTGACCATCAGCCCGGCGACCCTGGACTACCTTGCCTCCTTCTGTCATGAGTTTTTGATCCATGCGGTGGACGTTGAGGGTAAATGCGCCGGCATCGAGGAGGAGCTGGCGGAAAAATTGGGGCAGTGGACGCCGATTCCCACCACCTACGCCGGCGGGGTGAAAAATATCGCTGATCTTGACCGGCTTGCCGTCCTCGGCCATGGGCGGCTCGATGCCACCATCGGCAGCGCCCTTGACATCTTCGGCGGCACGACCATCACCTATGCCGAGGCGGTGGCTTTTCATCGTCGTTTCAATCCCTGATGCGCTGGTACGCGCTGCTGCTTGCCGGGGTTGTCTGCATCAGCTCTTCCGCCATTCTCGTCACCCTGTCCGGCGCCCCGCCGACGGTTTCCGCCTTTTACCGCAATTTTTTTGCCGCGCTGATCTGGTTGCTCCTTTTCCCGTGGAGCAGGCCTTTTGCTCCCACACCCCGGCGATCGTCGCCTCCGGCAGAGAATCCCCCGGAGCAACGGCGTTGCGCATTTCTCACTGGACCGTCCACCGCCTCGCCGCTGCTGCTCCTGCTTGCCGCCCTGTTTTCCGTTGATCTCTGGGCCTGGCACCGGGCCATTTTTTTTCTCGGCGCTGGACCGGCCACCCTGTTGGGGAATCTGCAGGTGCTGATCGTGTCCCTGCTCGCGGTCTTTTTTTTTCAGGAGCGGCTGGGCAGGTGGTTCTGGCGCGGCGTCTTCCTCGCCCTGTTCGGGATCGGTTTACTGACCATGGCCAACGGCCTTGGTGCGGATATCGGCAAGGGCCTGGCTTATGGCGCCCTCACCGCCCTGACCTATTCGTTTTTCCTCGTTCTGCTGCGTATTCTCGACCGCTATCAGGTTGACCCCCCGCAGATTCTTTTCCAGGTCGCTCTTTTTTCCGCACTCTTTCTGTTGCTGATCATGGCGGCAGAAGGGCGATCCCCTCTGCTTGGCACCGCCTCGCTGCTTTGGCTCTTCGCCCATGCCTTTGTCTCTTCAGTGGTGGGCTGGTGGCTCATTGTCCGGGCCATGCCCCGGGTCCGGGTGTCAATTGCCTCGACTCTCCTCCTGTTACAACCAGTGCTGACCAGCATCTGGGGTCATTTTTTTCTCGGGCAGATCCTGTCATTGCAGCAGATTATCGGTATTCTGCTCGCCCTTGCCGGAATTCGACTCGCGACCTGGCAGGCCCGCTGACCCAGAAGACCGACCAGTGAGGCGAGCCGCTGCGTTCTCTTTCGATCTTTTTTTGTGGTGGCGTCATTCGCCACCTGACGTGGCCATTTAGATTTGTGTATGCGTGCAGAAAGAATCTCAGGAGCAGTCATCGACCGTGTTGGCCCTGACCTGGAGAAAGAAATGAAAAAAAAGGAACATGATCACCTTGTCTCGGGGGAGGCCGGAGAAGGGCAGCTGTGTCCTGGCCGGGAACTGGTTCCGCTCACCATCAAGGTGCGGCCAGACCTTTATCGCGCCTTTCAGCGCTGCACCTGGATCCTTATTCATGAAAGCGGTCGCACTCAGCTCGACGTCATGGAGGAGATGATCGAGGATTTTCTCATCAAGCATCAGTGCTGAAAGGACAGAATCGCAGCAGGGACATGAAGCAGGGTCGGGCATGGGGAAAAAAAACGGCGCGGGGAATCCCCGCGCCGCCATGAAACCCGCCTGTGGGTGGTTCTTACTTTGCCGAAGCTGTCGCCTCTTTCGGGCTCAGGTATTTGTAGTAGGCCGGAAAGGCGACAAAGAAGGCAACGGCGATAAGGTACTCGACGCCTTTGATGTGGGTGTAGAAATCAACCAGGGTTTCATACTCACCGAGATTGCCGGTGGCAACGAGAAACTGACGGATCATCTCCGTGGGTTGCCAGTTGACCGAGGCGAGACCGGTCATCATGGTCGCGAACGCCCAGATGCCGATGATGCCGCCGATTGCCGCCATAATTCCGAAAAATACCCCTGTTCCCTTGTTTGAAGTGTTGGCTGCCATGATCGTTCCCCCTCTCGTAAAAGTGTTAGGTGTTGGTTATATTCGAAGACATTCGAGTGATTTGTTCGTTTATCCGAAAACTGCGCTGATCCACCCCCTGATCATGCCGATGACGCCGTACTGGGAAAGTCCGCCGATCAGACAGGCCGTTGCCCATATGCCAATCAGGGCGCTCAGCAAGGCAATAATGCCAACACCAACCTGTGCTGCGCCGCTGGCTACCGATTCCTGGGTCTGTGTAGTGGTCGTTGCTGTTTTTGTCGTTGCTTTCATGGCCTTCCTCCTGTTGGCTGCTGTGATCTTCATTCTTTGTTTACTGGTAAGAGCAGCTGTTGTGCCAAGAGGAAATGCAACAGCGGGTTTTGTGTTTTATCTGTTTGAAATAATAGCGCTTTATTTTTTATCTCCTGCTTTCGAGTCCCGCTGAACACGCCGGAAAAGTGTTGCAGATGACGTCGTGCAACACCTCTGTAGCGGAGCTGTGCAACAGAGGTGTTGCGAAGAAAGCGACCAGTGCGGCGACGGTTATGGTGGGGGGGGGAGAAATCGAGCTGGCGAGGAAAAAAAAAACGGCGCGGGGAAAATCCCCGCGCCGCCATGAAATCGCTCTGCTGGTAGGTCTTACTTTGCCGAGGCAGTCGCCTCTTTCGGGCTCAGGTATTTGTAGTAGGCCGGAAAGGCGACAAAGAAGG
>CAZUZJ010000106.1:0-8376 GCA_964624225.1 uncultured Desulfobulbia bacterium
GCCGGCCAGGGTGAAAAAACGCATCCTCGCCGGCGCGATCCCCCTGGCGAAGGCAAACCTGGCGGCGCAGCGGGCGCCGTTGCCGCACATCTCCGACTCGCTGCCGTCGGCGTTATAGAAATGCCAGCGGAAATCGGCGCCGTCGCAGTTTTCAATGAGGATGAGGCCGTCGGCGCCGGCCGAGAATTTGTGGCGGCAGACCGCTTTGGCAAAGGGGCCCATCGCCTCTTTCGTCAAAAAGGGTTTGCGGTGGTCGATGATGATGAAATCATTGCCGGTGCCGCTCATCTTGGTAAATGCAATCGGAAAATTCATTGGTCGTTCACATGGCTCGTTGCAAAAGGCAGCCGTTCGCCTGGGCCTTGCCTTTTTTTCGTCACTCCGGCATCGTCTCGCCGGCAATCAGCGATTCATAGGTCTCCCGGGCGCGGATGACATGAAATTCATTGCCGCGCACCAGCACCTCGGCCACCCGGGGCCGGGAGTTGTAATTGGATGACATGGAAAAGCCGTAGGCCCCGGCGCTCATCACCGCCAGCAGATCATTCTGGCCAACCACCGCCACCTCCTTGCCGCGGGCGAGAAAATCGCCGCTCTCGCAGATCGGACCGACGACATCGACCACCTCGGTTTCCGCACCGCGCCGCAGCACCGGCTGGATGGCATGATAAGCGTCATAGAGGCTCGGCCGGGCGAGATCGTTCATGCCGGCATCGACAATGACGAACTTCTTGCCGCCCTGCTTGGTATAGAGGACCCGGGTGACGAGGATGGCGGCGTTGCCGACGATGACCCGGCCCGGCTCCAGCACCAGGGTGCAGTCGAGGCCCGCCATCTCCCGCTCCAGGGCCTCGGCGTAGGCGGCGGGCAAGGGCGGCTCCTCCTCGTTGTAACGGATACTGACCCCGCCGCCGAGATCGAGGCAGGAGATGCGGATGCCGGCCTCCGCCAGGCGGCCGACAAAACCTTTGACCTTGACCAGCGATTCAACAAAGGGCGAGACATCGGTGAGCTGGGAGCCGATATGACAGCTCACCCCGACGATGCTGATATTGGCCATCTTCTGGGCCGCCAGATAGGAATCAAAGGCATCGGTGATGGGGATGCCGAACTTGTTCTTGGCAAGCCCGGTGGAGATATAGGCATGGGTCTTGGGGTCCACGTCCGGATTGACCCGGAAGGAGACCGGCGCCGTTACCCCGATGGCGGCGGCCACCTGCTGCAGGGCCTCCAGCTCCTGGTGGGATTCGACGTTGATCATGCGGATGCCGGATTCGAGGGCGAAGCGCATCTCCTCCCTGGTTTTGCCGACCCCGGAATAAACGATCTTCTGCGGGTCCACCCCGGCCTGCAGGGCGCGGAACAGCTCGCCGCCGGAAACGATGTCGGCGCCGCCCCCCAACCTGGCAAAGATGTTAAGAATGGCAATATTGGAGCAGGACTTGACCGCGAAACAGGTGATATGCGGCAGGGTAAAGGCGCCGTCAAAGGCGGTAAAGTGGCGGGTCAGGGGGGCGGCGCTGTAAAGATAGAAAGGGGTACCGACCCGGGCGGCGATATCTGCCACCGCCACCTCCTCGCAAAAAAGGGCATTGTCTCGATAGTGAAAATGGTTCATGTCTTCGTCTTTGCTGTCTGTATTAAAGGCCCGGCCGGAGGCGACGGCGCACCTCGATCTCCCGGGAATAAATGCTTTCATTGGGCGGGGTGGCGCTGTCGATGGCGGTTACCGCATAGTAGAGGGTCTCCTCGCCGACCGGCGCCTGGTCATCGGTAAAAGAAAAGGAAGAGGCGCCGGTTTCGCCGGCCCGCACATACTCTTTTTCCCCGGCGGTCCGCCGGTAGATGCGGTAGCCGGCGATATCCTCACCGGCGATGCTCTCCCAGAGGATGGTCACCCCCTTGGCGCCGACGGCAGCGGTGAATTTGTGAGGCGGCGCCGGCGGGGTGAGATCACGCGGCGTACCGGCGACGACCTCGCTCGCCGCCCCCGGCATCAGGCTGTTATCAAGGGCGGCGATGGCGCGGACCTGGTAAAAGTATCTGCGGTTGTTGGTCAGCTCCGTGTCCTGTCGGGAAAGGGCAGCCTGGGGGTCGCCCACCCTGGTGAACGCTGTGCCATCCTCGCTGCGATAGAGCTGGTAGAGGATCGGCATGTCCGCCACGCTGCCGTCGAGCCGGGCCCTCACCGGCTGCCAGCTCACGGTCAGTCGCTGATCGGCGACCTCGATGCGCAGGCCGGCGGGGGCAACCAGCGGGCTGTCCCAGGGAAAGGACACCAGATTGGAATCGCGGCTCGTGATCTTCCAGCCCCGCTGGGAGATCACCTTGTAGGTATAGTGATGCCGGTTTTGCAGAGCCGTGTCGCGCCAGGTCAGTTCCGAGCCGGGCTTGACATCATCGCCGCTCATGGTGATGACATGGGGAAACTGGATCGGGCAGTCGGCGCAGAAACTGGCAAAGGGCACCTCGCTTTTCAGGATGGCGAAGGTTCGCACCTCCTCCAGCCGGGTGCCGTCCTCGGCCCGGGTCGGGCAGGTCCAGCGCAGGGTGATGCGGGTGTCGTCCGCCTCGAACCGGAGATCATCAATGGGCAGGGGCACCACCGCATGGGGCGGGATGACCGGCGTCTTGCGGCCGCAGCCGCCCACCGCCAGCAGCAGCGCCAGCCAGATCAGAATGCCGATGCCCATACTGCGCCGTGTCATGAGGCCAGTCCCATCTCCTGCTCGGCCCGGGCCAGCGCCTCGCGCACCCGGCTGATGGCGGTGCCGCCGATGGAACGGCGGCTGTCCACCGAGCCCTTGACCGCCAGCACGTCAAAGACATCGGTATCGATCGCCGGGGCAAACTGGCGCAGCTCATCCAGGGTGAGGTCAACCAGCTCCTTCTTCTGTTTGATGCAGTAGGCTACGGTCTGGCCGACCACCGCGTGGGCCTGGCGGAACGGCATGTTTTTCAGAACCAGGTAATCGGCCAGGTCGGTGGCGGTCATGGAGCCGCTCTTGGTGGCATCCTCGAGCCGGGCGGTGTTGAACTTCAGGTTGGCGAGCAGCTCGGCGGTGATGGCCAGCTCCCGGGACAGGGTGTCCACCGTGTCGAAGACCGGCTCCTTGTCCTCCTGCAGATCGCGATTGTAGGTGAGCGGCAGGCCTTTGAGCATGGTGATGAGTGCCATCAGATTACCCACCACCCGGCCGCTTTTGCCGCGGATCAGCTCGGGGATGTCGGGATTTTTCTTCTGGGGCATGATGCTGCTGCCGGTACAGAAGCTGTCGGCCAGCTCGACAAAGCGAAACTCCTCGGTGGACCAGAGCACCAGCTCCTCGGCCAGCCGGCTTAAGTGAAGCTGAATCAGTGTGCAGACCGAGACGAACTCCACGGCGAAATCGCGGTCCCCCACCGTGTCCATGCTGTTGGCGGTCACCCTGGGAAAATTGAGTTCCCGGGCGACGAACTCGCGGTCAATGGGCAGGCCGGTGCCGGCCAGCGCCGCCGCGCCGAGCGGCAGGACATTGATGCGCTTGGCGCAGTCGGCCAGCCGCTCTTCGTCACGGCCGAACATCTCGTAGTAGGCGAGCAGATGATGGGAGACGAGCACCGGCTGGGCCCGCTGCAGATGGGTGTAACCAGGCATCACGGCGCCGAGATAGCGACCGGCCAGCCGGACAAAGGCGGCGCGGACCTCGCGCACCAGCCGGGTCAGCCTTGCCGCCTCGTCGCGCAGATAGAGACGCAGATCGAGGTTGACCTGATCATTTCTGCTGCGGGCCGTATGGAGCCGGGCGCCGGCCGGGCCGACCTTGTCCACCAGCGCCTTTTCGATATTCATGTGAATGTCTTCCAGCTCAGGCCGGAAGACAAAGGTTCCCGCGTCGATCTCCCGTTCGATCTCCTGCAGGCAGGCGGCGATCTGTTCGCCCTCCTCGGCGGAGATCAGTCCTTGCCGGACCAGCATCCGGGCATGGGCCAGGCTGCCGGCGATATCCTGCTTGTAAAGCCGGCAGTCATAGTGGATGGAGGCGGTGAAGGCCTCCACCGAGGCAGCGGTCTTTTCGGCAAAGCGGCCGCCCCACAGTTTCGTCTCGTTGCTCATGAGGGTGTACTGGTCAATTTGGTTACGTGGTCAACTGGTTGATTGGTTGATTGGTTCCACCCGTGAACGACACTGCACTACCCAACCAGACCAATTCAACCAAGCCACCCATCAACTTCTCTCTTTTTCTATCTCTTTTTCAGCGCCTGCATGGTCATGCGCAGGGCATTGAGACGGATGAAGCCGCCGGCATCGGCCTGGGTGTAGACCTCGTCCTCCTCAAAGGTGGCAAAGCTGGCCTGATAAAGCGACTGGTCCGACTTGCGTCCAACCGGGATGCAGTTGCCCTTGTAGAGTTTGAGGCGGACGACGCCGGTCACCGTCTCCTGGGTGGCGTCCATGGTCTTCTGCAGCAGTTTCATCTCCGGCGAGAACCAGAAGCCGTTGTAAATCAGTTCGGAATAGCGCGGCACCAGGCTGTCACGGATCTTCATCACCTCCCGATCGAGGGTGATGGTTTCGAGATCGCGGTGGGCGATGCGGAGAATGGTGCCGCCCGGCGTTTCATAGACCCCGCGCGACTTCATGCCGACAAAGCGGTTCTCCACCATGTCGAGCCGGCCGATGCCGTTCATCCCGCCCAACTCGTTAAGCCGGGCCAGCATGGCCGCGGGAGAAAGCACCTCGCCGTCGATTGCCACCGGGTTGCCGCCGGCAAAAGTGAGTTCGATGTAGGTCGGCTTGTCCGGCGCCGCCTCCGGCGAACGGGTCAGCTTGAACATGGACGGGTCCGGTTCGTTCCAGGGATCTTCGAGAATGCCGCCCTCGAAACTGATGTGCAAAAGGTTCTCGTCCGAGCTGTAGGGTTTTTCCTTGGTCACCGGAATGGGAATGTTGTGCTGTTCCGCATAGGCGATGAGTTTGGTGCGGGAGTTGAGCTGCCAGATGCGCCAGGGGGCGATGATGGAAAGCTTCGGAGCCAGGGCCAGGTAAGCCATTTCAAAACGGACCTGGTCATTGCCCTTGCCGGTGGCGCCGTGGCTGACCGCGTCCGCTTCCTCTGCCAGGGCGATCCGCACCTGTTCTTTCGCGATCACCGGGCGGGCCAGCGAGGTGCCGAGCAGATAGGAGCCTTCGTAGATGGCGTTGGCCCGGAAGGCCGGGAAGACGTAATCGCGGACAAACTCCTCGCGCAGATCGGAGATGATCACCTTTTCCGCACCGGTGGCCAGCCCCTTGGCCCGCACCCTGTCCCAGTCCTCCTCCTGGCCGATGTCGGCGGCATAGGCCACCACCGGGCACTGATACTCCTCCTTCAGCCATTTGAGAATGACCGAGGTATCGAGTCCGCCGGAATAGGCCAGTACAATCTTCTTGATGTCCCCTGCCATGAAAAGCTCCTTTATTCCCCTGCCGCCAGGATGTGTTTTTCCAGAATCGCCTTGTGGATGTGCATCTTGTTTTCCGCCTGATCAAAGGCGCAGCACTGCGGCCCCTCCAGCACCTCGTCGGTGATCTCCTCGCCGCGGTGGGCGGGCAGGCAGTGCAGCACCGTGGCATTCGACGCGGCCGCGGCCAGCAGGGGCGCGTTGACCTGATAGGATTGAAAGACCTTCAGCCGTTCCGCCTGCTCGTCTTCCTGGCCCATGCTCGCCCAGACATCACAGTTGATGATGTCGGCTCCCTGCACCGCCGCAAAGGGGTCACGCACCACCGTGATCGGTTTTTCCGCCTCCCGCGTCGCAGCGGCCAGGATCGCCGGATCGGGGTCATACCCTTCCGGACAGGCCAGGGTCAGGGCAAACCCCATGCGGCCGGCGGCCTGGATCCAGCTGTTGGCCATGTTGTTACCGTCGCCGACCCAGGCGATCTTCAATGTGGTGATGTCGCCCTTGACCTCCTCGACGGTCATGATGTCGCTCAAAACCTGGCAGGGATGAAAGAGATCGGTCAGGGCATTGATGACCGGCACAGTGGCATAGCGGCCCAGTTCCTCCACCACTTCCTGACCGAAGGTCCGGACGACGATGGCGTCCACATAGCGGGACATCACCCGGGCCATGTCTTTCAGCGGCTCGTTGCGGGCGAGCTGGGTGTCGCGGCTGGAGAGGTAGATGACCTGACCGCCCATCACGTACATGGCGGATTCAAAGGATACCCGGGTGCGGGTCGAAGGTTTCTCGAAGATCATGCCGATCACCCGACCGGCAAGCCCGTTGTGCCGGATGCCGCGGCGGGATTCCTCCTTCAGCTGCAAGGCGCGCCGGATATAGGAGAACAGCTGCTCCCTGTCGAAATCCCCCAAGCTCAGTAGATGCTTTACCATGAATGTACGCCCTTTTCCTGACAACCCGCTCTCCGTCGTTGCCCTTTCCGGGCTGCGGATCGTCATCAGTCGTTGCGGCCGGTCACCCCTCGACCATGCCGGTTATTCTGAACCAGAGAGCCCACAGGCGGTGCAGGAAACCGCTCGCGGGGCTCTGCCGGCTCTGTGGGCTCATCGGCTCGTCTGGTGTCAAATCAGGATGGCGCCCGGTCTCGGCCGGACGGTTCTGCACAGGACTAAACCGTAATCCATACAAAAAAAAGGGCTCTTTGGGAAGTTTTTTTTCCGCCTTCACCGCCCTGCCAGAACTTCCCGCAGCCGACTTATCATTTCATCCACCTGGCCCTCCTCGACAATGAGCGGCGGGGCGAAGCGCAGGGCCACCCCGCCGGCAAAATTAGCCAGCACCCCTTTGGCAAAAAGCTGTTTAACGATCTCCGGCCCCCGCTCCGCGCCTTGCTCCGTCAACACCAGCCCCTGGATGAGGCCAAGCCCGCGGGCACCCTGGGCCAGCTCGGGAAATTCCCGCGCCACTTGCTGCAAGCGGTCGTGAAGATAGGCACCCTTACGACGCACCCCGGCGAGAAAGCCGTCGGCCAGCATGATGGTGAGCACCGTTCCCGCGGCGGCGCAGGCCACCGGATTGCCGCCAAAGGTGGAGGCATGATCACCGGGGACAAAGGCCGCCGCCACCTGCTCGCGGGCGAGCATGGCGCCGATGGGCAGACCGTTGCCCAGGGCCTTGGCCAGGGTCATGATGTCCGGCTCGACCCCGAACTGTTCATAGGCAAAGAGGGTGCCGGTGCGGCCCATGCCGACCTGCACCTCATCGAAGATCAACACCAGGTTGTGGCGGTCGCAGAGGTCGCGGATGCCCTGCAGGTATGCTTTTTCCAGGGGCCGCACCCCGCCCTCGCCCTGGAGCGGTTCACAGAGTATGCCGCAGGTGCTGGCAGAAATCATCTTCTCCAGGGCGGCAAGATCACCGAAGGGGGCATGCACAAAGCCCGCGGGCAGCGGCTCGAAACCCTTGTGAAATTTTTCCTGCCCGGTGGCCGCCACCGTCGCCAGGGTCCGGCCGTGGAAGGGACCCTGCAGGGAGATGATCTCATACCGACCGGGCCCGCCATGCTTCCTTGCCAGCTTGATCGCCGCCTCATTGACCTCGGCGCCGCTGTTGGCGAGAAAGACCCGGTCGGCGAAGCTGTGGTTGACCAGCAGCTCAGCCAGCTCGGTCTGCGGCACGGTGTAATAGAGATTGGAGACATGGACCAGTTTGCCGGCCTGGGCAATGACAGCCTTCGTTACCGCCGGATGGCAGTGGCCGAGACCGCAAACCGCGATGCCGGCGAGAAAGTCGAGATATTCCCGACCGTTGTCATCGGTGAGCACGCAACCGCGGCCCTCGACCATGACGGCGGGAAAGCGACCGTAGGTGTTCATGAACAGTGCATCACTCTTTTTTATGATATCGGTCATGCCCCGTCACCTCCGACGATTTCGGTGCCGATTCCCTCGCGGGTGAACATCTCCAAGAGAATGGCGTGTTTGAGGCGACCGTCGATGATATGCGCCTTGCCGACGCCATTGACCAGGGCATCCTGGCAGCACTTGATCTTGGGAATCATGCCCCCCGCCGCCACCCCGGAGGCGATCATCTGATCCGCCTCGCTGCTGCTCATGGAGGGGACCAGCTTGCCGTCCTCATCGAGCACCCCTTCAACATCGGTGAGGAGGATGAGTTTTTCCGCCTTGAGATGGGAGGCCACTGCGCCGGCCACCAGATCGGCGTTGATATTGTAGGAGCAGCCGTCCTCGCCCACTCCGACCGGGGCGATGACCGGGATGAAGTCCTCCCGGTCGAGGGCGACGAGCACCTCCGGGTTGACCTGGGTGACGGCGCCGACCCGGCCGAGATCGATCAGCTCCGGCGGCGCGTTTTCCGCCAGACTCTTCATCACCTGCATCTTTTTCGCCTTGATCAGGTCGCCGTCGCGGCCGGAGAGGCCGATGG
>CAZUZJ010000107.1:0-8374 GCA_964624225.1 uncultured Desulfobulbia bacterium
CTCATTACCCGGAGGAACTGTTTACCTATCTGGCGGCAATCGCGCCGGGCCATGACCGGGCCTGGGATTGCGCCTGCGGTACCGGCCAGGCGGCCATGGACCTGCGTGGCCACTTCCGGGAGGTGGTGGCCACCGATGCCAGTGCGAGTCAGATCAACAAGGCGGAGCCCTTTCCGGGCATCAGCTATCGGGTGGCGCGGGCGGAGGATTCCGAGCTCGGGGCAGCGACCATCGATCTTATCACCGTGGCCCAGGCCCTGCATTGGTTCGACCTGCCCGCCTTTTTCCAGGAAGCGGAGCGGGTGCTGCATGACAAGGGCGTTCTGGCGGTGTGGACCTATAATCTTTTTTCAGTAAATCCGGCGGTCGATGCCGTTGTCGACCGTTTGTATGCCGGGGCACTTGCTCCTTATTGGCCGGCGGAGCGCAGAATGGTGGAAAACGGCTACCGGAACATCTTGTTTCCCTTCGGTGCCATGATCGCGCCGCACTTTACCATGCAGGAAAGGTGGGATTTTTCGCAACTGATTGGCTATATTGAAACGTGGTCGGCGGTAACAGCTTACCGGAAAAGCGAAAATCCCTCCGCGCTGGCCGTCATGTTTGCGGAAATCGGCCGGGCATGGGGTAACACGGCGGCCCGCTCCACCATCACCTGGCCGCTGACCCTTATCATCCGACGTAAAGTCACTTCATCATGAACAGGAATATACCATGTGTCTAGCGGTTCCCATGCGGGTTGTCGCCGTCACCGGCAGCGAGGATGATTTTACCGCGGCCCGTACTGCCCTTGTCGAGTCCGACGGCATCGACAAGGAGGTGCGGCTCGATCTGGTGGATCGCTGGCCGCTGGTCGGCGATTATCTCATCATCCATGCCGGTTTTGCCATCCATACCCTGGATGCGGAGGAGGCGGAGACCAATCTCCGCCTGTTGCGGGAAATGGCCGCCGGACTCGCGGCCCGTTCCGGCAGCGGTGGGTGAGGGACATGCAATACGTCAGCGAATTCCGGGACAAAGGACTCATCGCGCCCCTGGTGACCGAGCTTGCCAAGGCGGTTGACCGTCCGTTGCGCATCATGGAGGTATGCGGCACCCATACCATGGCCATCTTCCGCCACGGTCTGCGCGCCATCCTGCCGCCGCAGATCGAGCTCATCTCCGGGCCGGGCTGCCCGGTCTGCGTCACCGCCTCCGCCCATATCGACGGTTTTCTCGAGGCGGCAAAGCGGCCGGGGATACGCATGGCGATTTTCGGCGATCTCTACCGGGTGCCGGGTTCGACAAGTTCACTGGCCCTGGCCCAGGCCGAAGGGGTCAGGGTCGAGGTCGTCTATTCGCCAATCGACGCCCTGACTCTGGCCGAGCGTCATCCGGATGAGGAAATCGTCTTTCCGGCGGTGGGTTTCGAGACAACGATGCCGCTGGTGGCGGCCACCATCCTTGAGGCTGAAAGAAGAAAGCTTGCCAATTTTTCCGTCTTTTCCGCGGGCAAGGTGATGCCGCCGGCCCTTACCGCCCTGCTTGCCGACCCGGAGCTGGCCCTGGACGGTCTGCTCTGTCCCGGCCATGTCTCGACCATCATCGGTGTCGGCGCCTATGCCCCCCTGGCTCGTGATTACGGGCTGCCCTGCGTGGTCGCCGGTTTTGAACCATCCGACATCCTTCAGGCCCTGATCCTGCTGGTCCGGCAAAAGCGGGAAAATCGGGCCGAGGCGGAAAACGCTTATCCCCGGGCCGTGACCTGGGCAGGCAACGGCCGGGCCCGGGCGGTGCTGGACGAGGTATTTCACCTGCTGGACACCCCGTGGCGCGGCCTCGGTATCATTGGCGGCAGTGGGCTCGCCATCCGGGAGCAGTTTGCCGGCTTCGACGCGGAGAAAAAATTCGCGGTGCGCCTGCCTGCGTCGGTCGAGCCGAAGGGGTGCCTCTGTGGTGAGATTCTCCGCGGCCGGAAAAATCCACCCCTCTGCCCGCTTTTCGGATCGCGCTGCACCCCCATCAACCCGGTGGGACCCTGCATGGTGTCCAGCGAGGGCACCTGCGCCGCCTATTACCGTTTCGGAGGGAGCCAATGATCAAGAAGACCATTCTTCTTGATCACGGCAGCGGCGGGGTGGCAAGCAGCGAGCTGATCCGCGATCTCTTTCTTGCCCGCCTCGACAACCCGGTGCTGGCAGCTCTCGAAGACAGCGCCATTGTCGAAACCGAGCAGGGCCGGCTTGCCTTTTCCACGGACAGCTATGTTGTTGATCCGCTCTTTTTCCCGGGCGGTGATATCGGCCTGCTTGCTGTCCATGGCACCATCAATGATCTGGCCATGCGCGGGGCCCGCCCTCTCTGTCTGAGCCTTGCCATGATTCTTGAGGAAGGGCTGCCGATTGAGGAGCTAAAGCGTATTGTCGCCTCCATTGACGCGGCCTGCCGGGAAACCGGAGTGCCGGTGGTCACCGGCGACACCAAGGTGGTGCAGAAGGGTAAGGGTGACAAGGTTTTTATCAATACCTCGGGCATCGGTCTGGTGGCGACCGGGCTTGATATCTCCTCCCGCCGGGCCATGCCCGGTGACGCGGTCATCCTTTCCGGCAGCATGGGCGATCATGGCATCACCATTCTGAGCCAGCGGGCCGGCATTGCCCTGCAGGGCGAGCTGGCCAGTGATACCATGGCCCTGCACCGCCTGGTTCAGCAGATACTTGCCGCTGCGCCCGGCGCGGTCCATGTTCTGCGTGATCCGACCCGGGGCGGGGTGGCGACCTCGCTTAACGAGATCGCCGCGTCCGCCGGCGTGGCAATCGAGCTTGATGAGGCGAAAATCCCGGTCAAGGCCCCGGTGGCGGCGGCCTGTGAGATCCTCGGCCTCGACCCGCTTTATCTGGCCAACGAGGGCAAATGTCTTGCCCTCGTTGATGGGAGCCAGGAAACGACGGTCCTCGCCGCCATGCAGGCCATGGCCGAGGGACGCGAGGCGCGGATCATCGGCCGGGCGACCGATGGCCCTCCGGGTCAGGTTGTCCTGCATACGGTGGCGGGCGGCAGCCGCATTGTCCGTTCTTTGAGTGGCGAACCACTGCCGAGGATCTGTTGAGTGACCATGAAGGAGAACAGTGTGACGGCGCGACCAAAAAAAATCGGTATCCTCGGTATCGGCAACCTGCTGCTCGGCGACGAGGGCTTCGGCGTGCATGTCATTCGTTATCTGGAGGAGCACTATACCTTTCCGAGCGAGGTACGGCTGCTTGATGGCGGCACCGCCGGCATATACATGGCCCCCTTTCTCGAGGAGGTGGATCACCTCATCGTCATTGATGTGGTGGCGGTTGATGGCCCGCCCGGTTCGATTCACCTCTTCAATGGCGAAGATCTGCGCGGCGCAGGTCTGCAGCTGCGCATGTCGCCCCACCAGCTTGGTCTGCTCGAAGTTCTGGAGATCAGCCGGTTGCGGGAGCAGGCCCCGGAGCGGGTGAGCTTTATCGCCGTGGTGCCGGCGACGGTCGCCCTCGGTGTGGAGCTGTCGGCTGCCCTGGTCGGCCGGGTGGCGGCGGTGGCGGAGCTGGTGGTGGCCACTCTCGCGGGAGAAGGAATGCATGCACGAACTGTCGCTGGTTCAGGGCCTGCTGCGGCAGCTGGCTGATTTGGCCAGCAAACATGGCGCGGCCTCGATCAGCCGGGTGACGGTGGAGATCGGGCCGCTGTCCGGCGTGGTCGTCGATTCCTTTTCTTTCGGTTTCGAGGTGCTGGCCGTTCACGAAGAGGTGACCCGGCGGGCGGTGCTGGAAATCGTCGAGCCGCCGATGCGCTGGCGATGCTGCCACTGCGGAGCGGAGTGCATGGCGGAGGGTGCCATGCCGGAGAGTTGTCCGCAATGCCGGCGGGCGCTGCTGGTTCCTTGCGGCGGTGACGGGATCATTCTCCTCCAGGTTGAAATGGAGTGAGGGGATTGGCAATTTTGGATTGCCGATTTGGGATGTGGTGAAAGAAAATCGCATCCATCAACGTTTTTATTGTCAGGTGAACTATGTGTGATGAGTGCGGGTGCGCGGCGCCGGGGCCGAAGGTGGTGGAGGTGCATCAGAGTCTGCTGGCGGCAAACGACGCTTTGGCGCAAAAGAACCGGGAGCATATCGAGGCGCTGGGCGCGGTGGCGATCAATCTGATCAGCAGTCCGGGCTCGGGCAAGACCACCCTGCTTGAAAAGACCATCGAGCAATTGCAGGGCGAGCTGCGCATCGGCGTCATCGAAGGGGACATCGAAACGGAGCGGGACGCCGAGCGTATCCGGGCCAAGGGGGTACCGGTGGTACAGCTGACCACCGGTGGCGCCTGCCACCTGGACGCGGCCCTGACCCACAAGGGGCTGCACGCCCTGGAGGAGCAGCTGGCCGGCAAAAAGCTCGATCTGCTCTTTATCGAAAACGTCGGCAACCTCGTCTGTCCGGCCACTTTTTATCTCGGCGAACACCAGCGGGTGGTGCTGGTCTCCGTGCCGGAAGGGCCGGACAAGCCGGCCAAATACCCCAGGGCCTTTATCGGTTCGCAGCTCTTTGTCATCAGCAAGACCGATCTGCTGCCCTATTTCGACTTCTCGACGGCAGCGGCCACCGATGATGCCCTTCGGCTCAATCCCGCTCTTGCCGACATCGCGCTCTCTGCCGTCAGCGGGGTGGGATTCGACCGCTGGCTCGACTATCTGCGTGGCCTGTGTCGATGATCTTCGGACTGACCGATGACCTCATCTTCCCACCCCCCTATCTCGCCAGGGAGGATGGCCTGCTGGCGGTGGGCGGCGATCTTTCCGTCGAACGTCTGCTGCTTGCCTACAGTCAGGGGATCTTCCCCTGGTATGGTGAGGAGGATCCCATCCTCTGGTGGGCGCCTGACCCTCGTTTGGTTCTCGAACCAGCGGCGTTTCATCTGCCGCGACGCCTGGCTCGCATGATTCGTCAGGGGTTTTTCCGCGTGAGCTGCGACACCGCCTTTGCCGAGGTCATTCGTTCCTGTTCCCGCCCGCGGCCGGGGAAGGAGCAGGGAACATGGCTGGTGCCGGAAATGCAGGATGCCTATATCCGTCTGCACCAGGCGGGGCACGCTCATTCCGTCGAGTGCTGGCAGGGGGAGGAGCTGGTCGGCGGACTCTACGGGGTGGCGCTTGGCCGGATCTTTTTCGGCGAATCGATGTTTTCACAAGTCTCCAACAGTTCCAAGGTGGCCCTGGCCCACCTTGTTGACCTGTTACGACAATGGGAGTTTGATCTCATTGATTGCCAGATGACGACTGGCCATCTGATCCGTCTCGGCGCCCGGGAGATTGCCGGCCACGAGTTCTATGCCCGCCTCGAACGCGCTGTTGCCGGATCCGGCCGGCCGGGATCGTGGTCTGACTTCGGGGGCAGAGCGTGTCCTTGACAAGAGGGATGGGAGAATTATTTTTTTATCAGAAGGAGGCAGCAGGCCAATCCAATAAATGTTCGCGAAAAGGAGGTGGTGCTTCATGTTCGATCTGATTCCGTTTCGGCGTCGTCAGCACGATGTCCCGGATGTCTTCGAAGAGATGGAGGATGCGTTCCGGCGAATGTGGAAAGGCTCGTTGTTTGATGAAGTACTGACGGATGTTGAGAAAAGCTGGTCTCCGCGCCTCGATGTCAGTGAAACAAACGATGCCATTGAAGTTGTCGCCGATCTTCCCGGCCTGGAGAAGAAGGATATCCATATCTCCCTCGAAGGCGATGTCCTGGTCATCAAGGGTGAAAGGAAAGAGGAGCATCGGGAAAGCAAGAAACATGTTCATCGGATGGAGCGTTGTTGCGGCTCGTTTTACCGGGCCATGCGACTGCCTGTTGAGGTGAAGAGTGACAAAATCGAGGCCTCCTTCAAAGATGGTGTACTGACCGTCACTCTGCCCAAATCCGAGGAGGCGAAAAAGCAGATCGCTCACATCGCGATTCATTGAAAAATGGGCTTTCCGGTGATGTGAAAAAACCCGCGGCAACGCGGGTTTTTTTTGTCGCAGGCGATTGAGTGAACAAAAGAAAAAGTCTTTTTGGGCCCGGTTTCAATTGACTCCTGCCAGCTGATCGACGTAAGCTAGATGATATTGCCTTCTTGCCAATCACGATTGAGACCGAGTGAACAGCTGTGAGCAATCCGCCGAACACCGCTGGCAACCAATTTCCGGAGAAAAAAAATACTGACTGTCAGTCGCCGGATACCGAGCAAAGTATCCACGGCCTGACCGAAGCACTTGCCGAGATGAAAGCCCGGCTCGATCAGGAAATTGCTTTGCGAAAAAACGCTGAGCAGGCCCTGCGCGACCGGGAGAAATTCTTCCGCCTGCTGCTTGATGCCACTTCGGACGGGGTGTGGGACCGCAATGTTGTCACCGGCGAGGTCTATTATGGTGAGAATTGGGCGCGGATGCTCGGTTACAGCGCCCAGGAGGTTCGGGAAAAAAAGATCAGGTGGGATGATCTGCTTCATCCGAATGATAAAAAAAAGGCGCTGGCCGCCATCCAGGATCATTTTGCGGGTATTACCTCCCGTTATGTGGCGGAATTCCGCATGCGCAACAAGGCCGGGGAGTGGCAATGGGTGCTGGCGCGGGGCAAGGTGGTGGAATGGGACGAAGCCGGTCGACCGCTGCGCTTTGTCGGCACTCATTACGATATCTCAGACCGCAAGAAGGTGGAAGAAGAGCTGCATGTTAGCTCGCAGAAGGTCAAGCAGTTTGCCTATTCGGTGGTGCATGATCTGAAAAATCCGGCCATCTCCATCCACGGCCTGGCCCAGAAGCTCAAGGACAGATATGGGGAGTCGCTTGATCAGAAAGGCACCGCCTTTTGTGAGCAGATCGTCCGTTCCGCCGAGCAGATCGCTGCCCTGGTTGATAAGATCAATCTCTTTATCGCCGCCCGTGAGGTTCCGCTTTTTCTGCAAAAAGTGTCACTGGCCGAGACCTTTACCATCATCCGTGAGGAGTTTTCCCTGCCACTTGAACTCAGGCGGATCACCTGGATTGCCCCGAAAGATCCACCTGATATTATCGCTGACCGCCTTTCTCTGTTGCGGGTTCTGCGGAACTGTATTGATAATTCCCTGAAGTACGGGGGAGGAAAACTCAGTGAAATTGAGCTGGGCTGTCAGGAAACCTCTTCCCATCATGTCCTTTTTGTGCGGGACGACGGCGTCGGACTCGAACAGGAGGATTCCAAGGGGATTTTCGGTATGTTCAAGCGGAAAAAAACCTCCTCCGGTGTGGAAGGATGTGGTCTCGGTCTGGCCATTGTCAAGGAGATCGCGGCCCAGCACGGCGGAGCGGTCTGGTTTGAAACGGACTGGAAACGGGGAGGAATTACCTTTTTTGTTTCGTTCGCCAAATCTCTGCCCCGCGAGTAGGATTTTTTTGGTGTTGTCGAAGGGACTAATTCGTCTGGGGGGAGAATTTTTCTGATGAATAACAAGTGCAGCAGGTGAGGGCTGAAAAAGGGGACTGGGATGGAAAATATCATGGTTCAGGTGCAGGAAATTGTCACATTTTATGGGCTCAACATCATTGCCGCCCTGATCATTTACATTATCGGTAAATGGACCGCCAAGTTCCTCCAGGGTTTTGCCGAAAAGCTGATGAATCGGGCCAAAGTGGATCCCACCCTGATCCGTTTTGTCGGCAACCTCGCCTATATCGGCATGCTGATCTTTGTCATCCTGGCGGCGCTTAATCAGCTCGGCATCCAGACAACTTCCTTTATCGCCGTGCTCGGCGCCGCCGGTCTGGCCATTGGCCTTGCTCTGCAGGGATCATTGTCCAATTTCGCTGCCGGCGTCCTGCTGATCTTCTTCCGGCCTTTCAAAAAAGGAGATTTCATCGAGGCGGCCGGCACGTCCGGCACCGTGGAGGAGATCCAGATCTTTACCACCATGCTCGTCACGCCGGACAACAAGGCAATCATTGTCCCGAACTCGAAAGTTATCGGTGATAATATCGTCAATATTACCGCCAAGCCCACTCGCCGGGTGGACTTTATTTTCGGCGTCGGCTATGAGGAAGACATCGACCGGGTAAAAACAGTGATTCATCAGGTGATGACCGAGGATGATCGCATTTTGAAAGATCAGGAAATTTTCATCGGCGTCGCTGCGTTAGCCGACAGCAGCGTCAATTTTGCCGTCCGCGTCTGGGTCAATGCCGCTGATTACTGGCCTGTCTTTTTCGATACCAACGAGCGGATGAAAAAGAGGTTTGATGCGGAGAAAATCTCCATTCCTTTCCCCCAACGATTCGTGCATATGGTTGGGGGAACCCAGGCCGGCTGATAGCCGGCCAAGGTGCTGGAATCAGATATCCGCACGGTGTTGGGCGGTCAGCAGTTTCGGCGGG
>CAZUZJ010000108.1:0-8355 GCA_964624225.1 uncultured Desulfobulbia bacterium
GCAAGACGATCGACTGCCGCAACCGGAGGCGGGGCGGCCATCGACAGGTGAGCAGTGATGGTGACAATCTAATAGCCTACTTCCCCGCCTTTTTCAAGACATTTTGCCGAAGCGGCCGCCGCTCACTGCCGGCAGATGCCGCCGAACACCTGCCGTAAAATCCTGTCATCGAGCCGGGCGGCAAGAATCTCTTCATATTCGTCGGGCTCCGCCGCAAGGCGACCGGCCGCCGTTAGCCCGGAATCGGCAGCGCCCGGCGAATCGACAAAAACAAACGCCGCCGTCTCGATCTCAAGGGTAGTTCCCCGCCGATTGTTAAGCCAGCGGTCGCATTCATCGTGATTGCCGGCATAGAGGAGATAGATGGCGCCGTCTTTGCACAGGCAGATCAACCGGTAGCCGCTGCCGAGATCGTACTTGACACAGCCGCGCACCCGCAGTTCACCGTGTCGGGTTCGTTTGTTTTTCAGGATAACCGGGTCACCATCAGGGCGGGCGAGGTGGCTGACGATCTCCTCGACCCGGGCCCCGGCCAGAGTGCCCTTGCGGTCGCTCCGGTTCAGGGCTGCCAGCTGTTTTGCAAAAAGCGGGGTGCGGTAGACCTCCATGGCGTTCCTCCCGTTCAGGCAATTCCCGCCTGGATCGCCGCGCCGATGGCGCCGACAATATCAGGATGCTCCGGGGTGACGATGCGGGCGCCATCGAGCTTTATGGCCAGCAGCCGGACCATGGCCGGGTTACGGGCCACCCCACCGGAAAAGACGATGGTGTCGCCGAAGCCGACCCGGCTCAGCATGGCGACCAGGCGATTGACCACCGACAAATGGACGCCGCGGGCAATATCGGCGGCCGGCACCCCCCGGTTCTTCATGGAGATCACCTCGGATTCGGCAAAGACCGTGCACATGGAGGTGATCGGCGCATCCACCGCCGCGGCCAGGGCGGCCGGGCCGAATTCAGTGAGGGAATAGCCCAGGGTGGCGGCCATGATTTCGAGAAAGCGGCCGGTGCCCGCCGCGCATTTGTCATTCATCTGGAAGGTGACGACCCGACCGGCCTCATCAAGGGCAATCACCTTGGAATCCTGGCCGCCGATATCGACGATGGTCCGGCAGTCGGGATAATAGTGGCGGGCGCCCAGGGCATGGGCCTTGATTTCGGTGATCACCTCGTGGGCAAAGTGCTTGCGGGCCAGGTGCCGGCCATAGCCGGTGGCCACCACCCGCAGCGGGGTGAAATCAGCAAGCATCTCCAGGGACTGGCCGTGCGGGTCGAATCCGCTTTCCCGGATCCGGTGGCCGATCAGTTCACCATCGCTCAGGGCGGCAAGCTTTACCGTCCGCGAGCCGAGATCAACGCCGACGTACATCCCATCACCCCCGCAGCTGTTCGAGAAATGCCTCAACCCGAGTCTGTAACTGGCCGACGTCCTCGGTCGAGTAATCCGATTCGATGGAGAGATAGGGGATGCCTTCCTGCTGACAGGCCTCTTTGATGCGGATCTCCTCGATGTTGTAGGTATGGCAGAATTGCAGGGAATAATGGATGATGCCCTGGGCCTTTGACATGCGATACTCCTTGAGCACCTGGTCGATGCGCTCGGTGTTCGGGGTAAAACAGGAGCAGTCGATTTGCATATAGCGGTCGGTCAGCACCTCGAGCTGGTCGTCGAGGTTGTTTTTTTCTTCATCGATGAGATCCTTGAAGTAACGGGTGCCGATGCAACTCTCCTCGTTGACGATCACCGCACCGGCGCTCTCGACGATGTGGTGGAGCTTCCAGTTCGGCAGGGCCATCGGCGTGCCGGAAATCATGATCCGCGGCGCGTCGGCGGCCAGCACCCCCCTGCCCTCCTTGACCCGCCGATCGAGTTCGTCGCACAGCTCATTGACCTGGGCCGCGAAACGGACCGGCTCGTCGTAAAAGGCAATCTGTTCGATGAGCAGGGCATCCTTGCCGCTGATCGGCGCCGGATTGTGGCTGCGCAGCCGGGTCAGGCGCTGGAGGGCGCGGCGCTTGTCATTGATCACCCGGATCGCTGCGGCCAGCTCCTCGCTGCCGATGATTTTGCCGGAGACCTCTTCGACCTTGGCCTTGAAGTCACGCACCTCCTCAAGCCACAGGGTCTTGTCCCGCTTGTTCTTCATCTGCGGGATCTCCATGACATAGGTGGGCACCAGGCGATCAAGGATCTCCCAGGTCTTCTTCTTGGCGTCGCAGGTCGTCTCGCCGTAGACGAAATCAACGGCCTGGAAATAGGGGCAGATGCGGCCGGCCTTGAATCCGAAGGCGGATTTGACCATGGGGCAGATGGTGCGCGGCAGAATCTTTTCCGCGTCCGGGATCGAGCCCTGGGAGCCGCCGCACAGGCCGACGCAGACGCCGCCCGCGGCCACCACCACCTCTTCCGGGATATAGACGCAGAAGGTGCCGACCACCGGTCGACCCTGCTTTTTGGCCTCCATCAGCTCCTGAACCCGGCCGCCATGGATCTCGGCGATCATATTGTCGAAATAGGCCATTTTTTCCGGGCGATGGCCCTGGCTGAGATAGATGGAGACATAGGCCTGGCCCAGCATCTGCCGCGCCTTGTCAAAGCGCGCCACGTCCATGTCCAGCTCCTGCCACAACTCCGGATATGCCCTGACTTCAAATTCCGCCATGTCGTTTCTGTCCTCCGCCGATTTCTGGCCCCTCCCCCCATGGGAAGGGCGGCCGTGCAGTGACAAAATTATCGACATATTTTCTATAAGTCAAATCGATAATACTGATAACTGTGAGCCCCGGCATAGGCGATGGCCGGCAAGAGGGACGTGGCGGGAATTTCAGGGATTGAGATAGACCTTCTGGAAGCGGTAGAAATAATCGACCCCGGACCAGATGGTGAGGACGAGGGCGACATAGAGCAGCGCCAGGCCGATCTGGTGGAGGAAGGGAATGGGGAGGACGCCCAGGGGGAAGAGCAGGGTGCCGAGGGCGACAAGCTGGACCAGACTCTTCCATTTGCCAAGGCGACTGGCGGCAATGACCAGCCCGGACGAGGCGGCGACGCCGCGCAGACCGGTGACGATCATTTCACGGGCAATGATGAGAAAGGCAACCCAGGCCGGCATGCGGCCAAGCGGAATCAACATGATGAGCACCACCAGCACCAGTACCTTGTCGGCCAGCGGATCCATCAGTTTTCCGAGCACCGATTCCACCTGATACTTGCGGGCGATATAGCCGTCGGCCAGATCGGTGAGGGCGGCGGAAAGGTAGAGGGCAAATCCGGTCAGGCTGATCCACTTGCCCGCCTCGGGATAGAGAAAAAAGAGGAGCAGCGGGGCAACGACAAAACGATACCCGGTCAGAATATTAGGGACATAGGCCATCTGACTCACAGTTTTACCACCTGCCCATTTTCAGCCGCCCTTGCCGGCGGCGGAGGCGATCTGATAGCGTTTGTAATGACGGAGCACCCGCTCCACATACGCCGTCGTTTCCGGAAAGGCGGGGATGCCGCCCTGATTTTTGACCACCTCCGGACCGGCATTGTAGGCGGCCAGGGCGAGATCGAGATCACCGTCAAAAAGGGTGAGCATTTTCCGCAGATAGCGGGCCCCGCCCCGGATGTTCTGACGGGGATCAAAGGGATCGCTCACCCGCATATCGCGGGCAGTGCCGGGCATGAGCTGCATCAGTCCGAGGGCGCCCTTCGGTGACACGGCCAGGCAGTCGAAATTGGACTCCGCCTTGATCACCGCCTTCAGCAGCATCGGATCAAGGGTATAGGCCGCCGCGACTTCGACGAGATAGCCCTCGAAGTCGGCCGGGTCGACATACCGGGCAGTGGGAACCCGGATCTCCCGGGACTTGACCCACTCCACCTTTTCATAGCGCCGGTCAGTGGGAACATTGGAGAAGTGTCGCACGCCCTTGGCATCGACAAAGGAATACATCTCCGCCCCGGCCGGGGCGGCCAGGACGGCGAGCAGCAGGGCGGCGCATCCGATTCTGACGAGGAGTGTTCTCATGACGTGATTTCAGCGTTCGCAGGCACTGTCATATTATACAGATCGCGCCGACCGGAGTCAGCCTACTTTTTTCGTTTTTTCCAGTCAGCCAGAAATTTTTCCATGCCGATGTCGGTCAGCGGATGTTTGGCCAGCTGGGCGATGACATTGAAGGGGATGGTAGCAATATCCGCGCCGATCAAAGCGGCGTCCAGTACATGAACCGGATTGCGGATGCTGGCGACGATCACCTCGGTCTGGTAGCCGTAATTGTCGTAAATGGTCATGATGTCGTTGACCAGATCCATCCCGGTCAGCGAGATATCGTCGAGCCGACCGACAAAGGGACTGACGAAGGTGGCCCCGGCTTTGGCGGCGAGCAGGGCCTGGGTGGCGGAAAAGACCAGGGTGACGTTGGTCTTGATCCCTTCGGCGGCAAAGCGTTTTACCGCCTTGAGGCCGTCGGTGGTCATCGGCACCTTGATGACGATGTTGCTGTGCAGGGCGGCGAGCTTCCGGCCTTCCTCCACCATGCCATCGGCATCGAGGCTGATGACCTCGGCGCTGATCGGTCCGTCCACTGTGGCGCAGATCTCCGCAAGGATCTCCTCAAAGGGCTTTTTTTCCCTGGCGATCAGGGATGGGTTGGTGGTGACGCCGTCCACCATGCCCATATCCACCCCTTTGCGGATCTCGTCGATATTGGCGGTATCAATAAAAAATTTCATGCCCCTTCTCCTTTGTCCTCTAAAAATTTTTGGCAGCACGTGTCACTGCAGAAGTAATACTGGCGGCCGTCCTTCATGGCGCGAATCGCCTGGCGGCTCGGTACATAGGTGTGGCAGACCGGATCCTCGACCAGCACGTCATCGGCGGGCAACGAGCCGGCCGGCGGCGACGGCGGTTTGGTCATACGTTTTTTCCTGAAGAGCAGGCGATAGAGGATATAGGCCAGTATCGCCAGGATAATGATCCGCAGCGGTGTCATGATCGCTCCCAGTCGATTTTCGTCACTCCGGCGGGATCGCCGAGCTTGTCCAGCATGGCGGCGACGGTCAGGCCGGCGAGGGGGTGGACCCGGTCCGGAAGGATCTCGGCCAGCGGGACCAGCACAAAGGCGCGCCGGGCGAGATGCGGATGGGGCAGCACCAGCGCCGCCGACTTTATCACCAGTTCGTCGTAGAAAAGCAGGTCCAGATCAATGATGCGGTCCCGGCCGTTACGGCGGTCGCGGCCCATTTCCCGCTCAAGCTCCAGCATCACGGCGAGCAGCCGTTCCGGCGGCAGCGCCGTCTCCAGCAGACCCACGGCATTGGTGAAAAGCAGGCTGCTTGCCATGTCCACCGGCGCGGTGAGATAGGGCGAGGAGAGGGCCACGGGCCGACCGACCCGTTTCACCAGCCGCTGCCAGGCGGCCTGGAGATTCGCCCTGCCGTCGCCGAGATTGGAGCCCAGCCCGATAACCGCCCCCGTCATCACCGGACGCCGCCCCGTACGGGATTTGACAGGGTCCCGATCGGCTCGATGACGACCGCGACCCGATCACCGCTTTGCAACGGGCCGACCCCGGCTGGGGTGCCGGTGGCAATGACATCACCGGGCAGCAGCGTCATGACCCGGGAGATGAAACTGACCAGTTCGGGCACGGAACGGATCATGGTGGCGGTGCTCGCCTCCTGGCGCTTGTTGCCGTTGACGAAACTGCGCACCATGACGTTCCCCGGGTCAAGGTCCGTTTCGATGCACGGACCTAAAGGGGCGAAGGTGTCGAAACTCTTCGACCGGGTGAACTGCACGTCCTTTTTCTGCAGGTCCCGGGCCGTGACATCGTTGCAGCAGGTGTAGCCGAGGACGAAGCGCAAGGCCTCCTCTGCCGCCACATTCTTGCAGGGCCGGCCGATCACCACCGCCAGTTCGCCCTCGTAGTCGACCTGGTCGCTCATCGCCGGCAGCATGATCTCCTCCTCCGGTCCGATGACGGCGGACGGCGGTTTCAGAAAGAGCAAGGGTTCCGGCGGGATGCCGAAATCGAGTTCCCGGGCATGGGGGGCGTAGTTGATTCCCACTGCGACGATCTTTGACGGCTGGCAGGGGGCGAGCAGCGTCACCGCATCTGCGGCCACGACCTCGCCGCTCGGCGCGATACCGGCAAAGGGTTCGCCGGCGAGCAGGCGGATAACCTCGCCTTCCCACAGCCCGTAGCACTCGCCCATATCTGTGCGGCAACGGACTATCTTCATCGCCGTTTTCCCGCCACGATCAAATATCGGTGAGGCCCAGCACGTCGAACATGGTGTACATGCCGTTCGGTTTACCGGCCACCCAGGCGGCGGCAAGAGCCGCGCCGCGGGCAAAGTTGTCCCGGCTGTGGGCGCGGTGGATCAGCTCGATACGCTCGCCCGGTCCGGCAAAGTAGACGGTGTGCTCACCGACGATGTCGCCGGCCCGGATCGTCTGGATGCCGATCTCCTCGCTGGTCCGCTCGCCAATGATGCCGTTCCGCTCAAAGACGCCGACCTTGGCGAGATCACGACCAACGCCGAGCGCCGCCATCTCGCCGAGCTTCAGGGCCGTGCCGCTCGGTGCGTCTTTTTTCATGCGGTGATGGGCCTCGACGATTTCAATGTCGTAATCGTTGCCGAGAATGGCGGCCACCTTCTGGGTCAGCTTGAACAGCACGTTGACACCAACCGCCATGTTGGGCGATTGGACAATGGGGATGCGCGCGGCAAGTTCTTTGAGTTCCGCCAGATTCTCGGCGCTCAGACCGGTGGTGCCGATGACCATCGCCTTGTTATGCTGGGCGGCGATCCGGGCAAAACCCATGGTGGCGGCATGAAAGGTAAAGTCGATGATGACATCGCATCGCTCGATGATCGCTTCCAGATTCGGGGCAATGGTTGCCCCCACCGCGCCGTAGCCGCCCGCCTCGCCGATATCCTTACCCACCGCCGGGCTGTTTGCCTGCTCGAACCCGCCAACCAGCGCCAGGGCGCTGTTCTGGGTTACCATGTAACCGATTCTCTTGCCCATCCGGCCGGCAGCGCCGGCCACAATGACTTTGGTCATGCTCTTTCTCCGTTGTCGTATCCGGTCACGTGTGGTGCCGACGATCAGATCAGTTTTTGGTCCTTCAGCACCGCCTGCATCCGCGCCAGGGGCTCGTCACCCATCTGCCAAAGGGGTTGGCGGGGCAGGCCGGAGCTGATTTTCCCCATCAGCTCCAGGGCCTTTTTCGCCGGCACCGGGTTGGTATCATAAAACATGGCGCCCATCAGCGGGAAGAGTCGGTACTGGATTTCCCGGGCAGTGGCCACGTCGCCGGCCAGGCCTGCGTTCATCAGATCCGCCATGCCTTTCGGGGCAACATTGGAGGTGACCGAGATAACGCCGGAACCGCCGAGCAGCACCAGGGCCAGGGAGGTGAAATCATCACCGGACAGCACGGCGAAGTCCTTCGGGCAGCGACGGATGACGTCACAGGCGCGGCTCATGTCACCGGTGGCCTCCTTGATGCCGACGATATTGTCAACGGCGGCGCAGCGGGCCACGGTGGCGGGCTGCATGTCAACCGCGGTGCGGGACGGCACATTATAAAGGATGAGCGGAATATCCACCGCCTCGGCCACGGTCTTGAAGTGCTGGTAGAGTCCCTCCTGGGAAGGCTTGTTGTAATAAGGGGTGATGACCAGCGCACCGTCGGCCCCTGCCTCCTTGGCATGGCGGGTCAGCTCGATGGTTTCCTCGGTCGAGTTGGAACCGGTGCCGGCCAGCACCGGGACCCGGCCGGCCACCGTCTTGATGGTCAGCTCCACCACCCGGTGATGCTCCTCATGGCTCAGGGTGGCGGACTCGCCGGTGGTGCCGCAGGGCACGATACCGTGGGTGCCGCCCGCGATCTGGAACTCGATGAGATCCTTCAGGCCCTGTTCATCGATCCTGCCGTCAACAAAGGGGGTGACGATTGCGACAAACGCTCCGCGAAATTTTGTCATGGCTTTCTCCTTGCTCTTCCTCTATGAAAATTTTTTGTTCGTGCGTCGTTATGTTCAAGCGACCAGGCTGACCCGCTAAGCGATCGCCTCGGCATGCAACAGACCGTCATAGATAAAATGGGCCGGTCCTTCCAGGCAGACGTTGCTGATCGCGTTGTCAGCCAGGGTAAAGTGGATGACGAGCTTTTCTCCGCCCGAGGTGGTCACCCGCACCGGCGCCGTCACCCGGCCAAGCAGACCGGCGATGATGGCCGAGGCCACCGCGCCGGTGCCGCACGCCATGGTCTCGTCCTCAACCCCGCGCTCGTAGGTGCGCACGTGGAGGGAATCAGGCCCCAGCACCTGGACGAAATTGGCGTTGGCAC
>CAZUZJ010000109.1:0-3993 GCA_964624225.1 uncultured Desulfobulbia bacterium
TAGGCGGGCACGGTGATGACCGCGTCAGTGACCTCTTCGCCCAGATATTCCTCGGCGGTCTGTTTCATCTTGGTCAGCACCATGGCGGAGAGCTCGGCCGGCGTATACTGCTTGCCGGCCACCTCAATGGCCGGATCACCCTTACCTTCCACGATCTTGAACGGGCTGACCTCGATGGATTTTTTCACCTCCGGATCAGTGAACTTGCGGCCGATGAGACGCTTCATGGCAAAGATGGTCCGCTCCGGATTGGTCACCGCCTGGCGACGGGCCACTTGGCCGACCAAACGTTCCCCGCTGTCGGTGAAGGCCACCACCGAAGGAGTGGTCCTGTTTCCTTCGGCATTGGTCAAGACCTTCGGCTCACCGCCTTCCATGACCGCCACGCATGAATTTGTCGTACCCAAGTCAATTCCTATGATTTTCCCCATGATAACTCTCCACAAATCTATGTTGACTACACCGGCTGTTCGGCCGCTGTTTCATCTTTCTTCGCCACGACAACCTTTGCCGGGCGGATTAGCCTGTCTTTATACATGTATCCTTTTTCAAATTCCCGCAGGACGCAATTGGGTTCGACCTCACTGCTTGCCTCCACCGCCAGGGCCTCATGGACATTGGGGTCAAAGGGCTGGCCAATGCTGGCAAGGGGCGCCAGGGAAAATTTTTCCAGCGAGCTCAGCAAACCCTTGCAGATCAACTCAACTCCCGCCAGCAAATCATCGGCATTGTGGGTTTTCCGTCCCTGCTCGATCGCCCTCTCGAGATTATCGATAAAGGGCAGCAACTCCTTGAGAACCGGCTCTTCCGCATATTTCAATGCGGTACTGCGGTCCCGCTCCATCCGTTTCCGGTAATTTTCAAATTCCGCAGCCAACCGCAGCAGTTTATCCTGCAGCTCCGTTACCTGCGCCCTGGCCTGGGCCATCTCATCAGCCGCCGATTCTTCCGGCTCCCCGCCGGGCAGCTGCCCGTTATCACCTTTTTCAGCATTGCCTGCCCCGGCCTGCATCTCAGCGTCGAGCACATCCTCGATGGTCGTATTTTTTTCCGTCACCAGCTCCCCCTTTCCTCACAAAAATATCCCCTCTCACCATGCGCTTTTCCAGGGGACTCACCTGTTCGTAAAGCGCCACCCACCACCCATTCCATTTTGTCCATCATCTGGTCGAGGCGGGCTGCGCATCATTGTGGGGTACAATAAGTATAGTCGTTTCCCATGTCAAGCTGTTGACCGATATTGTCACATCCCCTGAAGCAGCAATCGAAACCGCTCGGGCGGCTTGATTTTTCCGTACCGCATCTGTTAGTCTGAAACAGGACATCCTGCCATGCAGACGAACACGACGGCGAGTTTGCGGCGCCGGACAAAGGTCGAAACATGCCCATGGACACCCGACAACGCGCTATTCTTCTCATCATACTGCTGTTGCTCCTCTGCCATCCGGCCGTCTCCCGGACGGAAATGCGGCCTCTGCTCAAAAATCGGGCAGGTGTCCCCCCGGCTGACGTCCTCAGAGAAATCCTGACCACCCAGCAGCGCCACGCATACGAAATTGGCATGCCCGGCCCTGACGCAGCCCCTTTCCTCACCTGGCTGGCCGATCCGGATGCCAGAATTCAGGCGCACCACATCATCAGCCGGCCGGAAAGGAAAATTTTTGCCGTCCGCTCCCTTGGCAATCAAATCACCTCCTGTCTGGCCGCCATCGATTTCGGCATCCGGCACCTCTACAGCCCGATTCTGCTCATTACCGGCAACACCGACAGTGAAACGCTCCGCCTCTTTTCAGCCGGCTACGCGAATTTTGACCTTCCTATTCGCCAGGAATTGGATCATCTTTATCCGGCCCTGGTCGGAATACCGACACCGGCAAATAATGATGACAACAGGGAGAAGGAGCGCCGGCAGGTGGAGGAGAATGTCGACTATCAGGTCGAACAGGCCATGGGCCGCTATGGCGACCGCATCGCCAGCGGTCGGCTGCTGGTGGTGGGAAGTGTGTATGATCTTACCGGCACTTATGGCAGAGGGGCCGGGCGCCTGATCATCATCAACATCAACGGGGAAAAGAATGACGAGGTGATCAAAAAAATGGGACTGCTGCGCACCATCCCGCCGGGGCTGCTGACCTTTATCGGCCGGCAGCCCGCAAAGCAGGGGAGTGCCGAGTAAACACCAAGGGGAAGAAAACGAGCGAAACTCCCCTCACCTCCATCAGGAGGCGAGATATGCCCTGATGCTGTCGGCAATGGTCTGGAAGATCATCCGGAATTTTTCCTCATTACGTTCCAGCAGGGTAACACGAAATCCCTGGATCGGGGTGGCAAAGGAGGAAAGCGGCACGACACAGACCCCGGTCGCCCCCAGCAGATAATAGACAAAACGTTTATCGAGGGAGACGCCGGGCTGACTCACCAGCCGTTCGATCTCCTCGCGAACCTGCGGGTTTTCGATCTCCAGTTGCTGCTGATGAGTAAGCGCCCCGTCGCGAAAAGCGACGCTCATATAGAAGGCGCCGTTGGTCCGGTTGACCAGCACCCCGTCAAGATCCTTCAATGCCTCATAGGCGATATTGGAGGCCTTCTCATACCGCTCCACCCGTTCGGCCAGATAATTTTCATACTCGGGATGACTGACAATGCGGGGAAGCGCCTTCTGCGGCAGGGTCGTCGAACAGACCTCAACCATCTTGGAATTAAGAATCGAGTTGACATAGCGCTCAAACATGGGATCGTGGTGGCCGTTGTAGACCTCAATCCAGCCGCAGCGGGAGCCGGGCCAGGGCATTTCCTTGGAAACGCCGCGCATGGCGATGGCCGGCACGTCGCCGATGATGTCGGAAATGGGCACGGTTTTCTTACCGTTGTAGACGATGTTATGATATACCTCGTCGCAGATGATAAAAAGATCATAACGCCGGGCCAGATCGACGATGCCGCGGAGAATGGACTCCGGATAGACGGCGCCGGTCGGATTGTCCGGATTGATGATCAGGATGCCGGCCACCGCCGGATTGTATTTGATCCGTTTTTCCATGTCATCGAGATCCGGATACCAGTTGTTTTCCGGATCAAGCATATAGGTGACAGGCCGGTCGCCGGCATGGGCCGCCTCGGCTGAGGAATGGGTGGTGTAGCTCGGCGTCGGCACCACCACCCGGGCGGTGGGACGCAGCATGCCAAAGATCTTGGTGATGGCGTCGCCAAGTCCGTTGAAAAACAGGATATCATCTGCCGAGATCTGGGCGCCGCCCCGCCGGTTAGTCTGCTCGGCGATAAACTGCCTGGTTTCCAGCATGCCACGGGTCGGGCTGTAGCCGTAGCTGAGATCTTCCATGGCAAGCTCGGCCACGATCTCCTTCATCCAGGCCGGGATTTTTTCCCCCTTGGCCACCGGATCGCCGATATTCTCCCAGTAAGTGGAAATTCCCAGTTTTT
Organism: uncultured Desulfobulbia bacterium; assembly: GCA_964624225.1. Lineage (GTDB taxonomy): Bacteria > Desulfobacterota > Desulfobulbia > Desulfobulbales > SURF-16 > DB1. The sequence goes on from CAZUZJ010000109.1 coordinate 3,442, forward strand.
GTAATTTTTCTCCGACCCCGACAATATTGCGAATCTCGTAAGTCAGTTCTCCTGCGCCAATGTGGACGATATCGGTACGCATTTCTTCGATCCTCTGCTCCCAGTCCGGGAAAAAACGTGAGTCAATAAAAATAAACAAACGGATTTACTACCACACCCGCCCCATATAGTCAATAAGGGGTTAAGCTGCCGAGACAGGGTGCCGATGAGGAAGGTAAGAGCACTTTTTTCCAGGGAGGGAAGAACATGGCACGGATATGGACATTTTCCATCGACAACAACAGGGTGACATGCGGCAGCCGGCAGCGAACACAGCTTAGCGCCAACGGCTGTAACGAACCGTTCAAAAATCGCTACTGGTGCCCGAAAACTCAGTGGTTCATGAAAGAACCCTGCCCGTTCATCAACCGGCGGGAATGCGAAAACTACCGCGCCATGTGTGGCAGCCTCTAATGGGAGATCCGGCCGATAACGGCGTCACGCCAGACGATGAAAGGCGCCCTCCCGGCGGGAAAGCGAGGGCATAACAGAGTAGCCCCGTACCGAAACGGC
>CAZUZJ010000109.1:4059-8308 GCA_964624225.1 uncultured Desulfobulbia bacterium
GAGCCACTCTGTTCGGTGCTTGTCGCCGCGGCAGCGCCAGAAGTTGATTCCGCCTGTTCTGCAGCATCCTCCACGTCAGTAGCCACCTCCTTCTCCGTTCTCTCCAGACGCAACTCGACCCGCGCCTCACCCATGGTCATGGCCGCCGCCTGGGCCACCTTTCTGTCCTGGGGAGAGGGATCGGCCGGCGCCAGAGCCGCGGCCCTCACCCTTGCCATCCGGGAAATGGTTTCCTCCGGAGTGGCCCCTTTGGAGGTATCAATCGCTACTTCGCCGGCCACTGCGTACCGTCTGCCGTCAGGACCTTTCCGGTAGGAAAAATTGGCACCGCCCTTGGCAAGCCCACCGGCTGCGGCCAGATGGGCCTGTTCATGGGCGCGGACCGCGGCATCGGCCTTTTTCAACTCCATGAGCAACGCCACCTCCTGCGGCGGGAGCGGCTCACCATCAACCCCTTTGAGCTCTGTCGCTGCCACCACCTCTCCGGCCGAGGAGGCGGTGGAAAAAATGTCCGTCGCCCCACCCTCACCCGCCCTCGCCGCCGAAGAACCGGCATCACCTTCCATGCCGGCACCGTTCCTGCGGCCAGCGATGAACTGTTGTTCCTGAAGGGCATAGGCCTGGGTCGCACATCGGCCACACCTGCCGCATCGGCAGCCGGCGGCCAGCGCACCGCCCTGACCATTGGCCCGCCCCTGCCACGGCAGATCGACTTGAAAAACATCAGGGGCCGCACCTTCCCCGTGACCTGTCGGAAAAGAGGGTCGACCTGGGTCCGCAGAACGTGTAAGCGGGCTGGCGGAAGCAGGAAAAATGCGCGCATTTACAATGGAGGATATTCCGGCCATACAGTGACATCCCCAGACAAGTCGATTTCCCTGTCAGCAATTTTCCAGAGACTGGCTAATCATAATTCTTATCGGCTGAACTGGGCAAGATCTTCACCTTTTTTTTCAAAAAAAAACCGGCACCAATTTGGTGCCGGGGTCGGCTTTTCAGAACTCCACCTGTTTCCGTTGATCAATCGGCACAAAGCTCCGACGGGTCGGACCGGTATACACCTGCCTGGGACGGCCGATACGCCAGTTTTGATCGTCCCACATCTCCTTCCAATGGGCAATCCAACCCGGCAGTCGGCCAAGGGCGAACATGACGGTGAACATATTGTTGGGAATTCCGATAGCCCGGTAAATGATGCCGCTGTAAAAATCGACATTGGGGTAGAGATTGCGCTCGACGAAATAGTCGTCGCGCAGCACCACCTCCTCGATCTCGCGGGCGATGTCGAGCAAAGGATCCCCTTTCATTCCCAGGGCGGCGAGCACCTGATCACAGGCGCCCTTGATGATGCGGGAACGCGGATCATGGCTCTTATAGACCCGATGGCCGAAGCCGACCAGGCGAAAGGGATCATTGGGATCCTTGGCGCGGGCGATGTAACGCTGATAGTCGCCGCCGTTTTCATAAATCTCCTCCAGCATTTCAATCACCGCCTGATTGGCGCCGCCGTGCAACGGCCCCCACAGGGCGTTGATGCCGGCCGAAATGGAGGCATAGAGATTGACCCGGGCGCTGCCGACCAGTCGGACGGTGGAGGTCGAACAGTTCTGTTCGTGGTCGGCGTGGAGAATGAGCAGCTTGTTCAGGGCCGCCACCACGGCGTCATTGACCGCATAGGGGTTCACCGGCGAATCGAACATCATGTTGAGAAAATTGGCGCAGTAGGAGTAATCGTGGCGCGGATAGACCAGCGGCTGCCCCATGGACTTCTTGTAGGAAAAGGCGGCGATGGTGCGGATCTTGGAAATGAGGCGGGCGCTCATCAGGTCGATGTTCTCGAGCGGATTCTCGGTCATCTCCGGATAAAAATTACACAGGGAGTTGACCATGGAAGAGAGAATGGACATGGGCGGCGCATAGGGCGGGAAATGATCGAAAAAGTGGATCATATCCTCATGAAGCAGGGCAAAGCGACCCAGATTATAACTGAACTCGGAAAGCTCTTTGCGGGTGGGCAACGACCCATGCACGAGCAGATAGGCAACCTCGACAAAAGTGCAGTTTTCCGCCAGATCATCGATGGCGTAGCCGCGGTAGTTGAGAATCCCCTGTTCGCCATCGAGGTAAGTGATGGTGCTGGCGCAGGAGCCGGTGTTCATGTAGCCGGAATCAATGGTCACATAGCCGGTCTGGGCCCGCAGTTTCCTGATATCGATGGCCTTCTCCCCTTCCGATCCCTCGATGATCGGCAGCGTATATGTCTTGCCGTCCAGGATCAGCTGTGCCTTTTTGTCTGTAATATACTTATCAATCATGGTGTTTTCCTTCCGCATCACCGGCGCATCAAGGATTGACGAACGCCCGGTGATTCATTATATAAAAAAAGTGATTATAGGGAAGTTTGGCGCAACTTTCAACAAGAACCTCTCACGCACGACTTCCCGGCAGGCACTCCCCTTTTCCCGTTCACCAAGGACAGCGACGCGTGACAGAGCAGAGCGACATCCACCAGCGACGAATGATGCAGTTTATCGAACAGGTAACGGTCTATCCCGTTTCCTGCGAAAAACTGGCCGGCGGCAGAAGCGACGAAGAATGGCTGGAGGCGGTGCTGGCCGGCGGCGCACGCATCGTCCAGTTACGGGACAAAATCTCCGACGACCGCACCCTCTTTGCCAAGGCCCGGATATTTCGCCAAAAGACCGGCGCCGCCGGGGCACTGTTCATCATCAACAATCGCCCCGACATCGCCCTGCTCGTGGAGGCGGACGGCGTCCACCTCGGCAACAGCGATCTGCCCGCCGAAGAGGTCCGTCGCCTCGCCCCGGGGCTCATTATCGGCGTTTCTGCCAACACAATCGAGCAGGCCGCCGCCGCCAGGGCGCGCGGGGCGAGCTACTTTAATATCGGCCCGCTTTTTCCCACCGCCACCAAGTCCGGATTACTTCAGTTTCTCGGCCCAGAGGCTATTGCCCTATTCACGGCGGTCTCCGATCTGCCCTTTACGGTGATGGGCGGCATCAAACTGAATCATGTCGAGGAGCTTACCCGCCTCGGCGCCCGCCGCATCGCGATCGTCACCGCCCTCACCCAGGCAGACGACATTGCCGGCGAAACCGCGCGCTGGGATGCGGCAATCCGCCAGGGAATCAGGAGAGTCGGAGAAAAACGATGCTAACGGAACAGGTCAAGGAAATCAAATTACTCATGGAGTATGGCGTTCCGGCCGGCGAAGAGCAGGTCGCATGCGACCTGCTTGACCGCTACAGCGGGGATCGCATCGCCCTCAATCTGCTGCACAGTTTTTACAGCTTTCTCCCGGAAGGACTTGACGACGCCGTCTGCGATCTCTATCTGCTGGCCCGCAAGGAGGGGGTTTTTCTGCTGGCGGCTGCCACCACCATCTCCAACTATCTCTATCTGGTGAGTCAGGAACAGGCCGAATTTCTCGGCAACTGCGACGAGGGTATCTGGGATGATGAGGTTCTGGCCTTCTTCGGTTTCCCCAGCCAGGCCGAAAGCGTGCGCACGGCGGAAAGCCTTAGCAGCTGTCAGCCTTACATCCCCGCCAACAGCGACGCCTCCCTCTGCCCACTCTGCTCCGCCGCCGATGGCGAGCTGCACACCCTTGGCTGCCCGGTTGAGGTCTGTCCCTGGTGCGACGGACAGCTGACGAGCTGTAACTGCCGCTTTACCGTTTCCGGGAAAAAACGGCTGAACAGCGAAGCGGAGCTGACCGCCTTTTATGCGCTGCTCAACGAAAAGGGCCGAATCCCCTATGACGCCCTGCGCCAGCGCCCCGGCTATCCAGGCGCCGGCAATGATGACTCCTGAACGCCGGGCACCAGAGGGCAGGACGGCAGCCCGGCACCGCCCCGCCCAGTGCTGCTCTACTTCAGCTCCTGCAGGTAGCGATAGAATTCGGAGTCCGAAGAAATGATCAGGCGGGTATTGGCGCCGATCCCTTTGCCATAGGCATCGAGACTCCTGGAAAACGCGTAAAAATCCGGATCCTGATTATAGGCGTCCGCATAGATCCTGGCCGCTTCGGCATCCGCCTTCCCCTTGATTTCTTCCGCCTCGCGGCGGGCCTTGGAGGTGATCTCCTTGAGCTCGCGTTCCACCTTGCCGAGAATCTGCGCCTTCTCTCCTTCACCAAGGGATCTCTTTTCGGCGGCAATCCGCTTACGCTCGGAAATCATCCGGTCATAGACCTTCTGGCGGACACTGTCGATGTAATTGACCCGTT
>CAZUZJ010000110.1:0-8282 GCA_964624225.1 uncultured Desulfobulbia bacterium
AATGAGGTCATCCAGCCATGAATGCCAGATCACCAGGTTTGGCGACGGCGGGACCGCGCAGTCTTCAAAGGGCAGGCTTACCACATCGGTGTAACAATTGCCGCCGAACAGAGCGAAGGTGCCGGGTTTGCCGTCATTGGCCAATGCGCTGCGGGAAGGAAGGCCAAGGCTTTTGGCGAAGTGTTCGGTGGTGGACGGGCATTCAGAGCCCGTGACCTTAATTTGTACAGGCTGAATGCCTCGTGCCTCTGCTGCCCCCATAAGGATGGGAAGTTCGCGGAGCGACAGGGCGTCAAGGATAAGAACCGCTTTGCCGGAGCCAGAGGATGCCCAGTTCTTGAGATAATCTGATGTTTTTTCTGCATGTGCCGGGAATGCTTCCCACAGCTCCCATGCCGCTTCGGTCAACAGGCGATCCGGTATAACGGTCGCATCATGCAGCGCGACCGGAGACGAGCTGGACCTCGACAGTGCATGCAGTGCAGAGAAGATCTCCGCCCATGCGTCCTGAGGAGTTAGGGAGTCGAGAATGATGCCGCTCCACTCTGGATTCATTCTTCCCCTCCATCTTTGTAGGCGATCTCAAGGGTTGCTTTGAAGGTGGACGGAATCCGCTGCAGAATCTGTTTGATCTGCTGGGCCGTCAGTCCGGAAAACTCAATCCGGGCTGTTTCGATGGCCTGACTGGTGGGCACGCCCCAGGTTTCGAAACAACCGGAGAGATTGATTCCAGTGGCTGGTTCTTCAGTCTTGTTCTTGATTGTTGGAATGGGTGCGGGAGGAACAATCTCTCCGGAAGCGGTCGTGCCGCCCGATTCCTCGGTCTTCCTTATGGTTCCGCTTTCACCAGAAGCATCAGGATGATATGGCGTGTCGATGACACCAACCACCGGGGGGATGACTCCGCCAGTTCCTGGCTGCGTGCTGCCACCGGAGGGAGGATTGGGAACAGTGACAGTGCCTCCACCTACAGTCCCGGGAAGGGCAAGTTGAACCTGCCGCATCTCCTGGCCGGTTCTGAATGCCTTGCCGCGGATGTAACGCAGAGCATCTTCATCGGTGGCGTCTTCAGACCGTCGGCCGATCCAGGTGCCGCTCACATTGAGAACAAGGTCGCCGGAAGCGGCAATAACCAGCACAAATTCATAGATTTTCGTTTCGCCGAGGAAGGGAATCGCCTCTCCGGTATTGGGTGGCGGCGGTTCGGAGAGGTCATCCATCATGGAGCCGACAAAATCGGAATCCTTGGCCCGCTTCAGGACAAACTGCTTGAACTCAGTCTGATCGAAGAGATCGGACAGGATCTTTGCCTCAACTGCCGCCGGGATCTCTCCACCTTGCTCGGTTATCTTTTCGATCTCGAAAGCGCAGTTCTGCGGTTGCTGAAAATCCCATTTGCGCAGCACGGCAAAGCGGTTGAAGCGGGATTTCAGGGAAGCTCTTAAGGGGCGGTCGAAATCCTGATGCAAGGCGCGGTAGGTCGTGTCGGAGCCCCATCCCTCCCGGGAGCAGAGGAAGCTGCACCGGGCCGAGTAGATAAGTTCCTCATCGGAAAAGAGGCTTTGGGTGTCGGCGGCGGGAAGCAGGAAGCGGATGGTGTTGCGCCTTTTTTGAACGTGCTTGGCAAGCCATGTCCCAATCGTGGCATGGACACCATCAGGGCCACCATTGAGTTGATCGGGGATAACCAGCAGCACAGGCCGGTCCCATTTGGCGGGTTTATCGGCCTCATCCACATCACCCCAGGGGTCGTTTTTCCAGTTGGGACCAAGAATGATGACCCGCGAAGGCGGCGAGGTGGTCTCAGGGACAAAAATGTGCCGCAGGGTATTCCGGACGTGTTGCACATCTTTACCCGGGTAAACGGTCTGGCCCGCTGTTGGTACGGCCCCGATATGCCAGAGCTTGTTGTTCTTCGCGCAAGCGCGAACCTTGGAGCGCGGGTTTTCACTTACGCCGAACCAAAGCGGTCCCCCGGGGACTTCATCTCCATGGATATTGACGCTGTTTTCAATGAGCAGCGCCAATTCGGCTTGAAAGGAATTATCGTCAATGGCCGCTCCCCTGGTGATATCCAGATGCAGGATTGCCGGTGTGCCCCCGGCATTTTTCCCTGGGGACATCGAGCGCATCCAGATGGTGCTTACCAACTCTCGGGCATTGGGTACGCTGACGCCGGAATCACGAACAGCCTCAAGATTGCGCTGGGCGATCTGCCGCAGCTTTTCCTGCCCGGCCTGGACAGCTATCGAGTCAACAAGGGTCTGGACCTCATCGGAATCCCCATCAACAAAGAAGTCTGCAGGCGTGATGACGGGAACCAAATCACCCCGGCTTCTGAAAACCTGAGCGAGAATACGGATTAGATCGCGTGTCTCCTGCGCTGCGGAAGACAAGAGGATGTGGTCTTCAAGGAGGTCCAGGAGTTCCGGGCTGAAAGGCCAGCAGGCGAATGCCTCTTGTTGAACCCGCTCTTTTTCCGCTTCCGATTTATTCGTGTGCAACAACCGAAATCTTTCGGTCGCATAGGCGCCGCTTGTGGTGATGATGTCCGATTCCGGGATATTCCGGCGATTTTCAAAGAGACGATGCAGGAGGAGTTTTTGGCGATCCTGCTTGGCCGATGGTCCTCGGAAATCGATGATAACCGGCCCTTGCCGATGGACCTGCTGAAAGGCGTCGTTCTGGTTGTTCAACACCGAGATGACGAAGATGAGAATCTCGGGACGATCCTTGGCGATCTCGGAAAGAATCTGTACGAAATTGAAAGCGTACTGCTTGAGGAGAAGCCCAGATTTGGGGTCTTTGTCCGGCAGCCCTGTATACCAAGTTTGAAATTCATCCAAGATGAGACAGGTCGGCTGGTCCTCGAACATTTTTTCCAGCAACGTCCGAGGCGGGAACGGCTGGGTCATACTCTCAAATTGGCCACGGTAATACTGGCCCTCTGGGTGTCGATCAAAGAGGAGGTCCCAGAGCAGAGGGTACTCATGGTTATGAACAGGCTCAGAGATCGGCACATAACCTTTGAGCATTTCGGCGTTTTTCAGCTCGTCGCTGCCGACCTTGTTTCCCCAATCCTTGAGCCACGACTCAACGACTTCAGGAGACTGAATGCCGTGATGCATCACCGCCATGATGTGCGATTTACCACGCCCACGATCACCCATCAGGACAATCGGACGTCCGGAGTTTTTGGCGCTGATCGCCTTCAATGCCGTCTGGACATCCGCTGTCGGATAGGTGATGGACAGAATGTAGTCCGGAGATTTCTGAGCCGCCCCCTGGTTATCACTCGTGCGAAGAGCAATAGCGGTCCCGGGCATGTGTGCTCCGAGAAACTCGTCTCGTAATTTCAATCCCAGCATTCTTGTCTCCCCTGATAATGTTCGCTTTGCATGCGATCCACTTCGTCTTTATTCAACCCGTTCCGCAGACGGCTCATGCGATGGGCGGGCATCGCATCCTTGCCTATCAACTTGTAATCGGTTGATTTTTTTTTTGCGATATAGACGGTGGATCGAAATTTATGATGCCCTCAGGAGCGTCTTTCAGAATGACCGCAATAGAACATTTTGTCATTCCGGGCAAGCGCAGCGCGACCCGGAATCCATTGCGCTTTCAGGATTCCGGCTTTCGCCGGAATGACGGGGATCGGTCGCATTACTCATTTTGAAAGAGGCTCATCAGATTTGGGTTATCGGCAACTCTCATTTCCCCAGCCACCACGTCATCAACAGCTGAAACGGGCTGTAGTAGAGAGGCAGGGTCCGGGGCTGGGCGAATTTGTTCCAGTAGGCGAGCCGGTAGGTGGCGAGATACCAGTTCGGCACCACATAATAATTGTGCCACAGCACCCGGTCAAGGGCCTTGCAGGCGGCGGTGAGCTCCTCCTGGGTTTTGGCGTAGATGATGCGGTCAACCAGTTGATCCACCACCGGATTTTTGATGCCGATGGTGTTGCGGGAACCTTCGCGGTCGGCCGCCGCTGATGTCCACAGATCGCGCTGTTCGTTGCCCGGCGACTGGGACTGACTGAAGACCTCCACCGTCATGTCGTAGTCAAAGGTCTGCATGCGCCGCACATAGAGGGCCGGGTCGATGGTGCGGTATGTGGCGGTGATGCCGAGTGTCTGCAAATTTTTGGCGAAATCGGCCATGACCCGTTCAAAGGAGGCGGAGGAGAGGAGAATCTCGAAGGTGAAGGGCTCGTTTTTGGCGTTGACCAGCCTGCCGTTGGTGATGGTCCAGCCGGCCTCGGCCAGCAGTGCTTTGGCCTGGCGCAGATTGTCGCGCAGGGCCTGGGGTGAACCGGTGGCGACCGGGGTGAGCGGGGTGGTGAAGACCGCGTCCGGCACCTGGCCCCTGAAGGGTTCGAGTATGGCAAGTTCCAGCCCTTGGGGCAAGCCGGTGGCGGCCAGTTCCGAGTTGCTGAAGTAGCTGTTCGAGCGGGTGTACTGGTCAAAAAAAAGGGTCGTGTTGGTGCGCTCGAAATCAAAGGCAAGACCAATGGCGCGGCGCACCCGGATATCGGCAAAGAGGGATCTGCGCAGGTTGAAGACAAAGGCCTGCATGCCCTGATTGTTTTTGTGAGGAACGAGTTTTTTGACGATATCGCCGCGTTCGAAACGGTTGCCTTCAAGGTCCCGGGCCCACTGTTTGGCGATGTTGACGTGCATGAAGTCGAACTCGCCGGCCTTGAAGGCCTCCACCGCGACGATCTGATCCTTGTAGAACTTGACGGTGATGGTGTCGAAATTGAACAGGCCGCGTCGGCTGGGGAGCTCGCGGGCCCAGTAGTCGGGATTGCGTTTGTAGGTGATGGATTTCCCCTGCTTGAAATCGCTCACCACATAGGGGCCGCTGCCGATCGGCACGGTCATGCCCGGCGCGGCGAAGGGGTGTTTTTCATAAAACGACTTTGACAGCACCGGCAGCTGGCTGGCGATCATGTGGATCTCCCGGTTCGACCGGGCAAAATGGAAGCGGACCTTGTGTGGCCCGAGAATCTCGGCCCGTGCGATGTCATGGTAATAGGAGGCGTAAAAGGGGTGGGCGTCCTCGCTTTTCAAGGTGTCCAACGAAAATTTGACGTCGTCGGCGGTAATCGGGCTGCCGTCGGAAAAGCGGGCGGCCTCGTGTAACGTATAGGTGACGGAGAGGCGATCAGCGGCCAGCTCGATGTCCTTGGCGATCAAGCCGTACTCGGCAAAAGGCTCGTCCAGGCTTGCCACGGCCAGGGTTTCGAAGACCAGCTCGGAGAGACCGTCCGGTGCGCTGCCCTTCAGGGTGAAGGGATTCATCTTGTCGAAGCTGCCCAGCGAGTGCAGGACAAGATCCCCACCCGGAACCGCGTCCGCCGCGACGTAATCGAAATGGCTGAAATCGGGTGGGTATTTCAGTTTGCCGTCAATGCTCACCCCGTGGGCCGCCTGCGCCGCCGGGGCAACGCCAAAAACAAGAGTGAGGAGCAGGGCAAGGGTGCTGATTGACAGGGGCACATGCGGCAGGAAGGGGCGATGAAAAATTTTGCTCTGTTTCATGGTGTCCGATGCAGGGTGAATGTTTTGACCAGGGTCAGGGCCGAGGCCATGATATTGGTTACCAGGGTGAGGAGATCCGCATCATGGTCGGTGAAGGTCCCGTTGTGTTTGTTCATCATTTCCACGGTGCCGATGATGTCGCCCTCCAGGTGGAGAGGGACGGCCAGAATGTCCCGTATTCCGGTTCGGGCAGGGGGGCCGGGCTGCCCGGTAAGCTCCTCCATGGTTGGACCGGAGACAAAGGCGGCCCTGGCATGGCGGAAAACCCAGCCGGAAAGACCCTTGTCGAGGGGCATCCGCTGTCCGGCGGCAGATGGGCCGAGTGGTCCGCTGTGCAGGGCGATGTGCAGTTCCGTTTTTTTGCGGTCGGCAAGCAGCAGGGAGCCTGATTCGCAGCGGAGCAGCTCCAGGGTCATATCGATGATCTGGCCGAAGACCCACGGATCGTCGTAGAGATTCTGGGCCAGCAGGGAAATCCGCAGGAGATGAAGCAGTTCATCGGCGGTCAGCCGTTCTGTCAGCTGTTCCGGCAAAAGCTGCGACAGCAGGCCGGTGCGCAGGGTTGTGGCGTCAACCGCGCCCATCTCCATCAGGATATCACCGAGCCTTGTTTTGTTCCGCCCGGGAGACTGGAGCCAGACGAACAGCTTGTGGGCCGGGTCTTCCACCGGCCGCGCCGCCGTCTCCTTGCCCCTGATGAGAGTGCGACGCTGTTGGGACAGGGCCGCGTCGATGGTTTCCTGCCGCACCAGGCCGAGCTGGAGAAGGATGTCGCCGAGACGCTGCCACTGGACCCGGTGTTTGAGGAGCTGGCCGGAGATGTTGGCAATGATGTTTTCCAGATAGGGATTCCTGCCGGCCGCGAAAAAGTCGGCCAGACAGCGATCCATCCTGTTGAGGAGAACGAGACGGGGCAGGACGAATTTTTCATAGAATTCCGGCGTGTTGTTCAGGATTTCATGGAAGGAGTCGAAGATGTGAACCGCACGCTGTTCGAGGTTTGTGCGCCCCTCGCTGTCGTATGCCTCGAGAAATTCCTCATGGAGATCGCGCAACCGGGGGATGTAATTGATGTCCGCCATCTGGGCGATGAGGTCGGCCGAGGCGACCATCTCCGCCATGATTTTTTCCTCGTTGTCCCGAAAAATCGAGAGGTCCGGCTCCCGGTCAAAGGCGGTGAGGTCGATGACGGAGCAGATGAAGGCAATTTCCGGTTCCGGCCAGGTGTTGGCGGCAAGATAGGCGCGGGCCAGCTCCCGGCCCCGTTCGACATGGGAGAAGGTGTACTTCCCCCCGCTCCCCCGCCGGTCGTTTTTGTCCTTGAGGTAGCCGCTGTCGTGAAAAAGGGCGGCGGCCATGCCGCAGAGAAAGATGCGGGCGGATATCTTTTCATGATCGCCATGCACCCGGTTCCAGCCGATTGCCATCCGCGCCGTGGCGAGCGCCACTTCCAGGGTGTGGTCGATGGTGTGATAGCCCACCTGGCACGCCTCATGGGAGGGCCATTTCCCCGCATAGAGTGACAGCACATCAGCAAGCAGATGCTGTAGTTTCTCTCTCTGGGAATCACCATATTCCCCTGTGCAGAGCTTGTCGATTTCCGTGGCGACTGTTTGTCTGGCAACAGGGCTGGGCAGGGCGGGAGAACTCGGGTGGACCATGGAGAAACGGTGCGGGTTGAGGTTGCCGGTCGGTTGCGGGGAACACTAGGGTGAATTGTACAGTATATCGCCGGGAATACAAACCATAAAAAAAATTGATAATCTGTCCGGGATTGGGTACTGTGGGCGTCAATGATCTGCCGCCGTAACCGGCTACCTTCTGGAGGAAAGTGAATCATGGGCAAAACCATTACCGAAAAGATTTTTGCGGCCCATCGTCGCGATGTGCCTTCTGACAATAATGTCGTGCTCGACATCGATGTCGTCATGTGTCATGAAATCACCACGCCGATTGCCATCAATGATCTGACCGAGCGCGGGATGGACCGGGTCTTTGATCCGGTCAAAATCAAGGTCGTCATCGACCACGTCACCCCGTCCAAGGATTCGAAAACCGCCACCCAGGCCAAGATCCTTCGCGACTGGGCCCGGCGCCATCAGATCCGCGATTTCTTCGATGTCGGGGCCAACGGCGTCTGCCACGCCCTGTTTCCGGAAAAGGGCTTTATCCGGCCCGGCTACACGGTGATCATGGGCGACTCCCACACCTGCACCCACGGCGCCTTTGGCGCCTTTGCCGCCGGCGTCGGCACCACCGATCTCGAGGTGGGCATTCTCAAAGGCGTCTGTTCCTTCCGTCTGCCGGAGACCATGAAGATCGCCATCACCGGCGAACTGCCGAAAGGCGTTGCTGCCAAGGACGTCATTCTCAACGTCATCAAGGAACTGACGGTCAACGGCGCCACCGACAGGGTGATGGAATTTGTCGGCCCGGTGGTGGAGAAGATGAGCATGGAGGCGCGCATGACGCTCTGCAACATGGCCATCGAGGCCGGCGCCACCTGCGGCGTCTGCATGCCGGACCGGGTCACCGCCGAATATCTCTGGCCGTTTATCCAGGGCGACTATCCCACCCTTGACGCGGCGGTGGCTGATTTCGCCACATGGCATTCCGATCCCGATGCCCGCTATGTGGCGGAAAAAACCTTCGATGTCTCCCGTCTCGTGCCCCAGGTCACCTATGGCTATAAACCGGACGAGGTGAAGGATGTCACCGCCATGACCGGTACCCGCATCG
>CAZUZJ010000111.1:0-1216 GCA_964624225.1 uncultured Desulfobulbia bacterium
CTTTGCCTACGGCACCTTCGAGACCTTTTTGCCGCTCTATGCCCTCAAAAACGGCATGGGTGCAGCCCATGTCGGCATCCTCCTCTCCGGCCAGATCATCGTTCTTGCCCTCACCAAGCCGGTCATGGGAAAGTTTTCCGATACCCACGGCAGAAAAGCGCAGATATGGACAGGCGGAATGCTGGGAGCAGCCTGTATCAGCGGTTTCGCCCTGACAACATCCTTCTTCCCTCTGCTCTGCCTCAGCCTCGCCTTCGGCCTCTGCCTGTCCGTCGTCACCTCGGCGACATCGGCCCGCATCGCTGACCTGAGCAGCCAGGAAGGCCGGGGGACGTCCATGGGTTTGCTCGGCGCCATCATGGATATCGGTCATACCGCCGGCCCCCTCGTCTCCGGAGTTGTCGTCGCCACCCTCGGCTACCGGTACGCCTTTGCCGGGGCCGGCCTCGTTCTCCTGCTCGGCGGCCTCGTTTTTGCCTTCAAGGCGAGCGCCGATCAGGCAGGAGAAAAGCCGTGACCGCTTCGCCCGCTGGGAGGGCACGACGGGCCGTGTCTATTCGGCTGGTGCGGATAATTTTTCAGGATGACAAACGGATTATCGCGCCCGCGCAGCAAGTGCCGGCGGCAAAATCCGTTCAAATCAGACCGACCCCCAGGGTCAGGGCGATGGCGAGCAGCAGCAGGCCGGTGACCGTCTGCACCGTCGGCATGGTGATTTTCCGCAGAAAGCGCTTGCCGATCAGCACCCCGGCCAGGGCGGCGAGGATGGCAACGCCGATCAGGGGCCACTGCTCCGGCCTGATCGGACTGGCGGCGCGGCCGGCAATAAAGACGGCGAAATAGCCGGCAATCCGGGCCAGATCAACCATGAAGCCGATCACCGCATTGGTGCCGACAAAGGCCGCCGCCGACACCCCGACCTTGGCGAGAAAGGCGGCGCGGAGGGCGCCCTGATGACCGGAAAGTCCACCGAAAAAGCCGGAGAGCAGACCGCCGGCGACAAGATAACGGCGGTCGAAGGTCAGCCGGCGCCATCCGGGCAGCAGCTCGAAGAGGGCAAAGAGGAACATGAGTCCGGCCATGACGAGCTTGAGCGGGGTGATTACTGCGCTGCGGCCCCAGATCTCATAGGTGACGAGCGGGGCGAATCCGGACAGGCGACCCAGCAGGGCCGCCCCGGCCAGGGCCGCCAGGATGGCGGGTATGCCAAAGCGCG
>CAZUZJ010000111.1:1256-8271 GCA_964624225.1 uncultured Desulfobulbia bacterium
TGATGGATGCCCCCGCTGGCGAGAGTGGCGTATGCCACCGCCATCTCCAGCGGGAAAAAAAGGGCAAAGACCGGCATCAGCAGGGTACCGAGACCGAACCCGGAAAACAGGGTCAGGCCCGAGACCAGCAAAGCGGCCACACTGATAACGAGAAAGCTCATGGCGGCATCATCCTTTTTGCGGGCATCCCCGCCCGGCAGGGGGACTGTTCTCCCCGTTTTTTTTGGTTACCAGACCCCTTTTCTCCGGATCATCTCTGCTGACGTCCCATCCCCGAATGTGACTTTTTGCGCGTCGCGCTTCCTGACTGGTCGCGCCAGTAAACCATTGCCGGAGCACCCCCATCTCTTCTCCCTCCCTGGCCGCAAAAAGATCCGGTCCGGCAAAAAACAATTGACTTTTGCCCTTATCACATAAATATGTATTTATGCATTTGACTTCAATAATTTCCCCGAATGAGGAGCGCAGTGAGCGAAAACAATGAAAAGCACCGGGCAACAGCAATCAGCCCGCGCGATGTCGCCTTCCTGGCCAAGGCCCTGGCCGACGAGAACCGTTTGCGCATCATCCTCCTGCTGACAGAGGGAAAGAAGTCGGTTTCCACCATTGTCGAGGAAATGGGCATTTCCCAGCCTCTGGTCTCACACCACCTGAAGGAACTCAAACGCGCGTTGCTGGTGAAGGTCGAGCGCAGCGGGCCGTTCATCTACTATGAGTTGTCGGATCGCCGCATCGTTGCGATTCTCAGCAGCCTGCACGACATCGCCACCGGGCTGCTGGCCAATCGGACGACATTTTCCCAGTGACCGTCACATGACAAGGCAAGCAATGAAGATACTGGACGACATTCTTGACACCATGGAACCGGCCGAGGCCCTGACCACCCTGGCCCCGCACCTGCACAGGATACTCACCCATCTGGACGAAGAGACGAGGGTGGACTTCATCACCGGCCTGTTACAGGATACGGGCCAGGACAAGGTTGCCAGCATGGTGCACCTCTGACTGGCCGAATGCATGGGCGAAGGTGTCGACCCAACGCAGATGTGTCAGACCCTGGTGGACAAGGTGGCCCGCTCCCGGCAATTGCTGGCCGTCGCCGAGCCGGAGATCCTGGTGCTTTTTGAGAACTGGCTGGAGGAACTGGAGGAGGAAGCGGAAGCGCACCTGAACCGCTATCCAACGGCCGACAGCGCCGGACTTGCCAAACAACTCGGCATCTCGATGAGCGGCGCTGATTTCCTGCTGGCGAAAATACGACAAAAAAACACCCCCGCAGGCGCCGCCTGATGAGGCAATTGGCACCCGCGCTCTCTCCGCCCTGCTCACGGGGTCAGGAAAAAAAGGCGGTCACTGCTGCCATCGCCGTTCTCGTCCAGGGAAAATTGGCCGGTGGCGGGTCGATAGATGCCGACATCGGTGCGGCCGTCGCCGTCCCAGTCACCGGTCAGGGGCAGATCACCGCTTTCTCCCAGCGTCACGGCCTGGTCATGGATGCCGTCGTCGTTGTCGTCGAGATAAAAACGCAACAGTGACGGCCGGTAGACCCCGATGCTGTCAACGCCGTCTCCGTCCCAGTCACCGGTCAGGGAATAATCGCCGAGCCGGCCGATGGTCACCGCCCGGTCATGGATGCCGTCCTCATCCGCATCGAGATAGTAGCGCCGCTCCGCCGGCCGGAAGACGCCGATGTCGTCCCGGCCGTCGTTATCCCAGTCCCCGACTATCGGCAGATCACCGGTTCTGCCGATGGTGACGGAGATCTCCGCTGTGCCGTCCCGGTCGGCGTCGAGAAAAAAGCGCCGTTCCGCCGGTCGGAAGACGCCGATGCCGTCCACCCCGTCGCCGTTCCAGTCGCCGATTACCGGCAGATCCCCCGCCCGGCCGAACGAGATGGCCGCATCGATGGTGCCGTCCCCATCCTCATCGAGCTGAAAGACCTTACCGCCAAACAGGCCGACCGAATCAATGCCGTCGCCGTTCCAGTCGCCGCTGATCGGCATCGCCTCCTCGTCCAGGGCAGCGACGGACAGGGCGCGGAAGGCATTGACCCGGCCGTTGCTCGCCACCTTGCCCAGCAGGGCGGCCGGGGTATCGACGGTTTCCAGGATGATCTCCCGGACCCGGGCGACCGACAGGGCGGGATTCTGCGACCAGAGCAGGCCGGCCACCCCGGCCACCACCGGGGCGGCCATCGACGTCCCGGACTTGTAGGCATATTCGTTGCCGTCAAAAGTCCACGGCACCCCGGTGATAAGGACATCGTCGATGGCGATGCCGTCATCCTGCACCGAGGAATCGGTGACCAGCCGAAAGCGCAGATAAAAACGGGAGGGGAAGCCCTCCTCGCTGAACCACTCCCGCTGCAGGGTGATGCCGCCGGAATAGCCGGTCAGGGAGAGGAAGGAGGTAAAATTCACCCCATCGGTGGAGATATCGACGGAGACGATGTCGTAGTTGGTCTCCAGCCGATAATCGGTGAGGAATTCAAAATGGAGGCCCCGGCAGTTGACGGCGTTGATCGGCTGGGCGGTTTGCAGGGTGGCGAGTTCGCCGGCACGATAAAGCCCGACGGAATCGGCGGCAACGGTCGAGCCGAACGCGCTGTTGTACCGAAAACCCCAATTCTCCATCCGACTGGCAAACAGCCAGGGGTTACGGCCGCCGTTCTCGAAATTCTCGTAAAAGAGCAGGGCCCGCTCCGGCGGCACGGTGCTGAAGAGATTGGCGACAGAGCCGCTGCCGCCCGGCGCCGCCACATCGACCCCCTTGCCGCCGTAATTGGAATAGGAGGCCAGCCGATCGTTCTCATCGGTGGCCGCCACCGAGATGATGTTGTCGAGATCGTAGGCCGCCGGATAGAGCGGGCTGCTGTCGGCATTGACCCCGTCGTTGCCGGCCGCCGCCACCAGCAGGATGCCGCGGTCGCGGGCATAGGCGATCATGTCGTACTGAAACTGGCTGTAGGCCAGGCTGCCGAAGCTGGCGTTGATGATGCGCGCCCCGTTGTTCACCGCATATTCCATGGCGGCGATGATGTTGGCCGCCTGAATGGAGACGGCGGAAAAAGAATTGACCTGAAAGAGATCAAAGACCTGGAGCGGCATGATGCGCGCCCGCCACATCACCCCGCTCCCTCCCACCCCGTTGTTGCCCTGGGCGGCGATGATGCCGGCGACATGGGTGCCGTGGCCGTCGCCGTAAACGTCGCTGGAATAATCGGAGGGATTGGCGTCGCTGTTGACGAAATCCCAGCCGTGCACGTCGTCGATATAGCCGTTGCTGTCGTCATCGATGCCGTTGCCGGCAATCTCTTTCGTGTTGATCCAGAGATTGTTCCGCAGATCCGGATGGTCATAGGCCACCCCGGAATCGATGACGGCAATCACCACGTCCGGCGAGCCGGTTTGCAGATCCCACGCCGCTGCCGCCCGGATATCGGCCCCGCTCGTGCCGGTCAGACCGTTGACCCGCTGGCCGATGTTGCGCAGGTGCCACGACGAGCTGAAAAAAGGGTCATTGGGCACCGCCTGCAGGCTGCTCGAATAATTGGGCTCCGCACTCTCGACGCTGCCGGTGGCGCGCAGCATCGCCAGCGCCTCGTCACAGGTGATCTCCTCCAGCAGGAGCCACTGTTCGACGCGGATCGCCCGGATCTCCCGGACCTTGCGGGCGCCGAGGGCGCTGCGCACCCGCTCCTTCTCCGCCTCGTCGATGCCGGGACGAAAGCGGACCAGCACCTCGTTGGCGGCATAGAAAAGCTGTTCTGCCGCCCCCTCCTTGTCCGCGCCGGCAACAGGTGCAGCAGCGGGAAGAGAAGCGGCAATCATTGCAACCAGAAAGAGCCCGGCAACGGCAAGAAGATGGCGACCACGATGCGTCATGAACAATCCTTGTGGCAAGTCGAGCGAGGGGAAAAACCCGGTATTCCGACAAACGGGGCGGCCGCCGCGGCCGGGCACCTGTCATTTTTTACTGTAACACAAAAGCGGACAAGGCGGACAGCGAAAATCCGCCCCCAGCGGCAGATGAAAAAATATTCCTGGCATTTTTTTTCGGCTTGACGATAGCGAAACGTTGCAGTAGAAATTAAATGAGGCGGCTTCAAAGTCGCGATATTGCGACCTGCTTAAAAAGAGGCGGCCGCAAGGCGGTTGGCGCGCCGCTGTTTGCCGGCGCCAGGTTTTTCCTCCCGAGCCGGACGGAGACCTGTAACAGACCACGAAGAATAGATCTAGAGACGGTCCAACGGACTTTCCAACCCGCGCAGGTCACGTTGCATGACGTGGGTATAGATTTCCGTTGTTTTCACGTCGGCATGGCCGAGAAGTTCCTGCAGCACGCGGATGTTCACCCCATGTTCGAGCATATGGGTGGCAAAACTGTGCCGGAGGGTATGACAACCGATTTTTTTATCGATGCCGACGCGCTGCGCTGCTCGCTTCACCGCCTTTTGCAGACCGGACTCGAGAACATGATGACGCATCTCCTTGCCGGAACGGGGATCTACCGATCGCTCCCTGGCGGGAAAGACCCATTGCCAGCCGGTTTCACGGGCAGCGTTGCGGTATTTTCGCGCAAGGGCCTCCGGGATGCAGGCTTCACCGCAACCGGCCTCCAGATCCAGGTGATGCAGCTTCTTGACCTCGTCGATATGCGCAGCCAACTCAACGCTCAGGTTCCTGGGCAGCATGGTGGTACGGTCCTTAGCGCCCTTGCCGCCCCGGACAAAAATGAGATTCTGGCCGAAATCGACATCCTTGATGCGGAGACGAATGCATTCCATGGGGCGCAAGCCGCAGCCGTAGAGGATTTTTGCCATCAAGGCATGTTTACCGGCCATTGCCCCCAACAGACGCTGCACCTCCTCCTGGGTCAGGACAGTGGGCGGCCGCGGCTGACGTTTGCTGCGCACCGGGGCAATTTCTCCGTCGATGGGCTTGTCAAGCACATCACGGTAGAGAAAAACCAGGGCGTTCAATGCCTGGCGCTGGGTAGATGCTGAAACCTTACCATACCATCAACGACAAGGCTGGAAAGAAAATTTTCCACATCCTTGCCGCCAAAGTGGGAGATAAAACGCAGAATCCACTGGCAATAGGTCTGTTCCGTGCGGTAGGAATAATGATGGTATCGGAGAACCTCGCGCACTTGATCCATCAGCTTGAGTTGCGGATTTGGACGGAATTTTGGTCTTTTTTCCATAATACTGAATCAATATCACAATAAGTGGACAACAATAAGATTGTTTGCAATAAGCGGATAAACTGGAAGGGTTTTTTCTGTTTTTTGACGTAAATACTCCAATAAGAGGAAAAAGAGTCCGCCCACATGGGATGATATCGTGGACTACTTTCCTCTTATTAAACTGTTATGAGTAAAAAATAAAAAGGATTTACCATGTTCTTTGCTGAGGAAAACAACCTTAAATCCATAGGTACTTTTTTACGTAAAGCCGAATCTTCGCACATTGAAGATGAAGCCAGAGCGAAACGGTTGGCAATTGTTAAAGAATTGGTTGGTTACATACACAGGTCTCCGGAAGGCTGGGATGAACGTTGCACTTTCAATATAAAACATATTGGAGACCAATTTCTTACCTCATTACGGAATTTTGACCCCTCAAAACTTTCGGAAATTGACCACATTTACTGCATGGCATACCGTTTTCTCTGTGAATTTGATTTTCTTGTGGGGGCTGGCAAGGAAATATCTCTTGAACTTAGATCAATAAGAAATCGAATCCAAGAAGATGCTACACAAATTGATGATGATGATGCACGTTCTCAAATTATTTATGCATCTTATGTCATGCCAGCAAACATTGCTAAAGAATTCATCAATGACAGTAATATTGGGATATTCAGGGATTTTGAAGCGAAGAAAAGCGAAGCGGAGAAATTAAAAGCTGAATGGGACAAAGAATTAGAACAGAAAAAATCTGAAACAGATAGTTTAAAAGAAAAACTAGACGAATATAAAACAGCCTTTAATTTTGTTGGCTTATATCAAGGATTTTCTGATCTTTCGTCAAGAAAACATTCTGAAAGTAGAAATCTGTTTTGGTCATTAATTGCAATGGGAATAGTAACCCTAAGTCCATTGGCAATAGAACTTTATTGTACCACTAACGGATTATTAAAAGGCCAAATATTATCATATGAAAATCTTATCACACTGATTCCGCTTATATCAGTAGAAGTCATTTTAATATATTTCTTCAGAATAATTTTATTAAATCATAGGACCATAGCGGCTCAAAAGATACAAATTGACCTAAGAAAAACTCTTTGCCAGTTTATCCAAAGCTATGCAGAGTATGCAGCAAAAATCAAAAGTAAAGACAGTGCATCTTTAGAGAAATTTGAGAATCTCATTTTTAGTGGAATTATTTCAGACCCTGAAAAACTTCCTAGTACCTTTGATGGCTTAGACCAGATCGGTGAATTAGTAAAAAAAGCAAAGAACTCATAACAAATCACTTCAGCGGACCGGAAGAAGCGAGGCGGCGCTGACGCTGCAAGTTCGGGTGGCCAGCCGCTGAGTTCAAACGTTATGTCGAGGGAAAAATGAATTACAAATATTACCACGATGCCGAATTAAAAGCTGTTTATAGGGTTCCACTTACGCCACAAGTAAATGCGACGATGGATAAATTAAAAAGGAATATTATTGGCTGGAGTGTCAATATGACAATTGAGATAACAAGAGCCGATAATGTTCCAACCAGTGGCAGATGGAAATATCCAACTACAGATTACCCAACACAATATTTCGAAAATATTGGCAATCGTTACAATCGTAAAATGGTTATAGACTACTTCCACAGACATCATGATCCAAAAGGTGAAGAGATTTCTGAAGACGAATATGTTTCTTTGAAAAAGACATACGAGGAGCAATCAAGGAACAATAAATAGACATTTTTCGATTTAGTATTTTTAGGCCAGATAGGAGTTGCGTAAGCGCCCAATAAAGCGCTTCTTTTCACCAGGGTCAGAATCTGGCATGCTGC
>CAZUZJ010000112.1:0-8194 GCA_964624225.1 uncultured Desulfobulbia bacterium
ACCATGCGCATCGACATGGCGGTCTTCTGCAGCTCGGTGGTGATCCGGGTGAGCTGGGCGAAGTCCTTGTTGAGCTTGGGGTCGGAGATCCCTTCGATGAGCGGATTATGCCGGACCATGGCCTGCATGATGACTAGTTCGCCCACCGCATTGACCAGTCCGTCCAGCTTACTGACATCGACTTTGATGGCGGCCTCGACGTTTTTTTTGCCCCCGGTGCCGATCGCCGGCATTGCCATGTCGGCGCGCACCGGTTCATCCAGGGATGCTGGCGAAGGCGCCAGGGGCGCGGCGGTCGGCATCTCCGCGGGAGACGGGAACGGGGCCTGCCGTTTTTCCGAGCGGCTCCGGCCGCCCGGCACCGGCGTACCGGCCTCCTCACCGCGCTGGCACCGACTGATCCGCTCCAGGAAATCGGTGATGTCATAGCGCTGGTAGAAGGCCGGCCCCTTTTCCAGCACATCGCTGACATTCTGGATCATGGTGCGGAGATAATCGCCGACGCCGAGGACGATGTCGATGATGTCCGAATTCATGGCCAGCCGGTTGTTGCGGACGTCGTCGAGGAGGTTTTCCGTGGCATGGGCCAGCCTGTTGATCGTTGTCAGGTTGAGAAAACCGGAGACACCCTTGATGGTATGGAAAGGGCGGAAGATGTTGTTGATGATCTCCGGGTCGGCCGGATTCTGCTCCAGCTCCAGCACATTGAGCTCGATGGTTTCCAGATGCTCGAAGGCCTCGGCGATAAAGCCGCTGATCAGATCGCTGTCCTTGAGAAAATCGGGAACCTGTCCCTGCTCCAGGGGCGACGGGTGCTCCACCGTGGCCTCCTCGCCGACAACCTCATCATTATTGCCATTTGCCATGATCCGACTGATCAGGTCAATGGCCTGTCTGACCCCGCCCCCCCCTTCTTTTGTCCTGGCGGCCCCGCTGCCCTGGCGCGCCATGAGTCCGCTGATCAGCTGCAGATGATCAGCAATATCGGGAACATGATAGGCGACGTTGTTGAGCGCGACATCCTGGACATGGGCAATCATGATCTTCAGGGCATCGGCGACCCCGAGCACCACTTCGATGACATCGCCGCCCATAACCATTTTTCCGTTCCGCACCTCGTGGAGCAGGCTTTCAGTGCCATGGGCAAGGCGGCTTATTTCCTCCAAGGACAGGCTGCCCGCCGTTCCCTTGATGGTATGAAAAGCCCGGAAAATCGAATGCACCGCTTCCTGATCATCAGGGTTTCTTTCCAGAGAGAGCACGCTGTTTTCAATGCTGCCGAGATAATCGGCCGTCTCATCGAGAAAGCAATCGAGCAACTCCCGCTCCTTGAGAAAGGCTGGTTCGTCATGCCGGCCGCCGACCGGACCGGTCGCAGTCTTCTCCAGCACCGCCGGATCAATCCGCAAACCAATCTGCTGGAGATGAGTGCAGAACTGGCCAAGAAGGGCACGATCGCCACCCCCTGTTGCCGCCTGCTGCTGCATGCGGGCAACACACTCACCCAGGTTGCGGTAACTCTCGGCGCTGTCCGGCAACTCACCCATGATGATCTGCTGCAGCGCCTGCTGAAAGGCATGCACCATCCCCGGCAGCAGGGGAAGAGAGGAGAGAGTGGAGCTGGCGCGCAAATTTTCCAGCAGCTCCAGCAGTTCTCCGACGGAAGAGAGGTCGCCCGGCTCGATCATCATGATCTTCAGCGCCATTTCATCAAGAAGCTCGTTGATACTCTGTTGCTCACCGGTCATGCAAAACCTCGAACCTGGAAGGGAAGGACGGGATGCGGCAGGGGGAATTCCCCGCTTCCTTTTATATTTGCCCAAATCGACAATTTTTTTTCAAGCTTTTACCAACCAATTGATGTTTTCGCAAAAAATCGCAAACCATGGCAGGCGGGAAAGCGAAAACAACGAGTTACAATGCAACACCCGTCGGAATCGTCGCTTATTACGATTCCGACAAACAAAATTACCTTGCAACAGCGCCGGATTCTTCACCGAGCAGGCCCGGATCGATCTGACGCAGCTCGTCCTCGATGGCCTGCAGGTTCTGCGTCACCTTATCGATGATCTCGGCCCGCGGATATTTTTCCGTCACCTGCCGCAGCAACCGGCGCGATTCGAGGAGCAGCCGACTTTTCACCGCCGGGTCGTTCTGCCGGCGCGCCTTGAGAAAAAGGGCCGCTGCCTCCTTCCGAACTTCCGTGGCCGCCTGGGTTGACACCTCGACAACCCGCGCCTCGGCCCGGTCACGCCAGGAAGGCTCCATGCCAAGTTCCGTGAACAGGGCAATGGCCTCGGTAAACTGCATATGGTCGACCATGGCCTCGGCCTCCTGCCACCTGCTTTCCAGCTCCTCCCCACGCCCTGTTGTCGGCGGGGCGACCACCTCCCCCATCGGCGCCGGCTCGCCGGACACCACCTCCTCTTCCGCCGGCGCGACCGTCGCCGGCAACGGCATGCCAGCCACCAGGGAACGAGCGGCTTCGGTATAAGCTGACACCGGAAACTCCTCCTCCAGTTGCCGCACGCTGTCCAGCACTGCCTCCGGCGGATTGCCGGCCTCATGGACGAGGCGTCCGTAGAGGGCCTGCCGGAAGAGATCAAGCTCCCGGCCATGCGCATCCTGACCATCAAGTAAAGACAACATCTGACCGATATTACCCTCCTCCCGTTTTAGCGCGGTGAAGAAGCGGGCGACGTGCTGATACTCACGCCGGGCCGCGGAATAGTCGCCCAGGGCAAACAGAATCTCTGCGGCCTGCAGGCGCAGAGGCCAGCCCTCCATCGCGTTTGCCGCGCCGGCAACCTCCAGCAGAACATCTGCGGCCTCGGCCAGCCGGCCTGCAGCCTTCAAGGCCTGGCCATAGATGCGGCGGACCTCGATACCGGCAGCCATCTCGGGATTGGCGGTCCGCAGGTTTTCATAGGCGCTGATCACCCCGGCCGGATCGCCCTGCTGTTGCCGGTAACGGAGAACATCCCCGCCCTGACGGGCCACAATATCACGATACCTTTCAAGCTGCCCCGGCAAGGCAGCGGCAGCCACGGAAAAGACGGACTCGCATTGCGTTTCGGCAAAGGCGATATCCTGTCGCAACACGGCAAAAGGGATAGCCGATTTGTCGGCTGCCAGGGGAGCATCCTCTTCCAGCATGACGCCAAGCTGCTCATAACCCTTGGCAACCGTTGCCAACAGTTCGTAGCACTGATCCCATTTCGCCTGATCAGGCAGGGGATAATCGTACATGGCAAAGCTGCCGGCCAGTTCTCGCCACTGTTCCACCCGCGTTCGATAGGCATCGTTCCGGGCCGCGACAAAGGCCGGATCCGGCAGGAGGTCGCCGAGGCGAAGGAGTGGCGACGGGGGGGGAGACGGGGCGGGGACAACAGGGCCGGACGACGGCTGGAGCACCTCCGCAGCCGGCACCGGATGGCGCTCCTCAAAGGGGGGCACCTTTTTTTTCGGGGAAACCGTTTCCCAGGTTGACCGCGCGGCACCGCAGCCGGCCAGAAGGGAAATCAGGCAGGCTGCGCCAAGCAGATTGCCGGTGATGGACCAGAGAGTTTTGCGTGACATCACATATGCCTCATTTTTCGTTGTTGCTGTTCTGCCAGTAAGGCCGGAAGGTACGCTCCACCTCCACCTCCCCGCCGGACAACGTTTTTCCGAAGGTGACGACCGCGGCCCGGACCTGATCGCCACCGCTCACCGGCAGCCCGCCGGTGGCCTCGCTGACCGGAACGGCAACCTGGCCCAGCTCCGGGTAGACGAGAGGGACCTCCCCCTGACCAGTAAATGCCAGATCAACAATATCGAGGGCAGTGGCGTATTTCTTGGCGCGCACCACACTGGCGGCCGTCCTGGCCCAGATCGGCAAGGCCCCGCTGGAACCGGCGATCCGGGTTGAACGCCGGGTCATCGGCCGGTTGTCGTCAAAACCGACATAGGCGGCAACGGTATAGAGATGTTCATTCACGGTCAGACTCGCGCCCCGATCATGGATGGCCGGCACCGCGCCGGCAAACGAGGCGTTGGTGAAACGGTTCGAGGTGCCGGTCTTGCCAAGAACCGGCACCCGGAGGCCAAGCTGGGCCAATTCACCTCGTAGCACCGGATCATCACTTGCGAGCAGCACATTGTCGGCGGCATAGCGACCGGTACCGAAGCGGACCACGTTGCGCAGGATATCATTAACCGCGAGGGTCGTTCGCGCGTCCAGCAGTCGCCGCCGGCTGATTGGGGTTGCATAGATGACGTCGCCGTCAGCCGACTCGATCCGGTCAAGCAGGGCCAGACCCGGATTTTCATCTTTGCCGGCCCGGAAGACAAATCCGGTTGTCAATGTTTCATAGACCCGGACCAGCTCGAAGAGACTGACAACATTGGAGCCAAGCGGAAAAGAAAGCACCGGTTCGAGCGCGCTGGTCACTCCCATTTCCCGGGCAAGGGCAATGAGATAGCGCAGGCCGGCCAGTATCCGGAAATCACGAATGGCATGGAGAACCTCGTCGTCATAAGACGGCAGGGCGGTGAGCTTGCCCAGCGCCTCATCCATGTGCGAACCGAGCAGATCGACCGCGGCCACACTGAGCTGATCGTCGATGCGGACACTGCCGACAAAATCACGGCGCTCAAGGTCGGTCATCTGTTCAAGCTGCGCGAACAGCGCCTGGCGGAGGACCGGTCGCCAGTCCGGTCCCGGGGTGGCGTCCGTATATTTGAGACGATAGCCGCCGCCAGTCGTCCCGCCGATGGTCCGGGCATAGAGACCAGGGATAAAGATCCCGGCGGTCTCCGGGCGCGCCAGTTCCGCGAGCAACTGGCGCTGCAGCTTGCGGTACCGCATGAAATTGCGGCCAACGATCTGGGCGCGAATGCCGGCCTCTTCACCCGACACATCTTCGGTCAGGGCGTCGAGCTCGCTTTCAAAGCGGTCGCTGTAATGGATGAACGCCAGGTTGTTGACATCCTCCTGATGCCCGTCAAAGATCAGATCCGCCTCACTGGCCGCGATCGCCTGCTCGAAGGCAGCCTGCTCCAGGGCGGTCTGCTCGACCAGGATCCCCATCTCGTCGCGGACCCGGCGTACATAGTTCTGATAGGACTCCCCCTTTTCCCGCCCCATGCCGACATGGGCGAGCAGCTCTTTGAACTGGGCCGGGGTCAGCTTGTCACAGAGATGGTACAGCAGCCAGACCGAGGCGACGTTTTCCGAATGAACACCGGCCCAGCTCATGGAAACCCATTTGTGGGGGCTGACGTGATCGGGCCGGGGAATATACGCCTGTCGATGAAAAATAAAGATATTGCGGGCATTGTTGAGCGGGTCAAGGGGATTCCAGCCAAGCTGGATGGCCGCGGCGTAGAGCAGCGGTTTCATCGCCGATCCCATCGGCCGCTTGCCTGCCACCGCCCGGTTATAGTGAAAATTATCCATGCCGCCGACCAGGGACTGCATCCTGCCCTGCTGCATGACCAGCGCCGCGCCCTGCAGTTCAGGATATTTTTCCAGGTCAAAACGGTATGTTCCGGGTTCCCTGCCAATTTCCCGCAACGAGACAAAAACCAGATCGCCGGGCCGAATCTCCTTCAGCAGCAAGGGGAGATCCCGGCGGGAAGCGGAACTCCAGCGCTGTCCCTGGTACTGCACCAGGGAAGACAGCAGCGGCAGCAGCCCCTCTTCATCAATGATTCCCTGCCTCGTCCCCTCATCGCCGTTTTCGGCAAATTCGATCAGGATGGCGGTCGGTGATCCACTCCGGACCTCCCTGACCCGGGCGACGAAAAACTGGCCCTCAATCGGGTCACGGGCCCCAAATGGCATCTCGGCGTAAAGCTTCTGCAACTCCCGGCCATGGTAACCGCGCAGCCGGACGTCAAGCCGACTCAACTCGCTCTGGACGGCAAAGAGGGTCCCCTCCTGCAAAACCTTATCAATGGAGGTGAAGATCCGCACCCCCGAGGTGGCGACGTTGTCGATCCCATACTCCTCCAAAGCCGCCTCCACCTCGGGATCATCCAGTCCGTCTTTGACGAGATCCATCAAGGTATTGAGGCGAAACTGCATCGTCCCTTGCTTGAAGGGGATCTCCCGATCGCAGGCCTGGGCCATCTGCTCCGCGGTAATCATGCCGAGGTCGGCCATCTGCCGCAGCACATAGGCGGCCCGCACCCGGGCATTCTCCCTGGCCCCGGCGACTTTCTCCTCATCCCGCTGGATAAAAGGATTATAATAGTTGGGACGCTTGACGCTGCCGGCAATAAAGGCCGCTTCCAGCAGATCGAGATCACCGGGTTTCTTGTCGAAATAATAACGGGCCGCCACCCCGAGACCGCGGCCATTGCCGCTGACATAAAACTGATTGGCATAAAATTCGAGAATCTTTTCCTTGGAATAATGGCGCTCCAGCCGCAAAGCAAAGAGGAGCTCCGTCAGTTTGGCTCGAATGGAACGGCCTTGCCGCTCAAAAAGATTTTTCGCGGTCTGCTGGGTGATGGTGCTGCCGCCCTGCACCACTCTGCCGGCTCGGAGATTGACGAGCATGGCCCGGGCAAAACCAGGCAGATCGACTCCGTGATGCCGGAAAAAATGATGATCCTCCGCAGCGACGATGGCCTGGACAAAATTTTGCGGCAACTCCTCATAGGGAAGATACTGGCGGTGGGCGTCCTGGAAAAACACCCCGATCTTGGTCACCCCATCCGCGTAATAAACGGGGCTTTCCATGGCCAGGATTTTCCTGATATTGTCCTGGCTGATCGCATCGCCCGGGGCGAAAACAACCAGCCACTGGTACAATCCGACCACGCCAAGCCCGGTCAGAAGCAGGACACCGAGAAAAATATATGGAATTTTTTTCATCGTTCGCGTAAAAAGGAGAAATGAATCACTACTCATAGTGAAGCAGGGGGAAAAAGTCGGCATTTCAAAAACACCGTCTGTTTTCCCGAGATCAGCCGGACAATCGTCCGCAGCTGCGACAGCAGCAGTTCAAGACTATTTAATTGCATTTCGCTTCCGTGTCATGTAAGAAATCATCTTTTCCTGCATGACGGTTCCGCCAGCCTTTTTCCGCAGCGCTTTGCGCCGGCTCGGGAAAATCCTGTCAGGATGCGAAAACAACATTCAGCATGGGCGCCTGACCTGTGATCACACAGAACAGGGCGCGTCCGCCAACCGCAAAAGTGAAAAAATGCGACGTTCATCTTACATTCTCTGCGTACCGTTCTTCCTGACTCTCCTCTGGGGCTGCGCCGCCTCGGACACAACCCGCCAGATCGCCGCCCCCGCTGACCTCTATTATGATACGGCCGAGGCGGACGACCTGCCGGCTGCCGATCAGACCCCCGCCGAACCGGAGACAACGGTGGCCGAGGAACTCAGAGAACTGGCACGGCTGGGAATCTGGACTCCGCAGACCCGTTATGAGATCGAGGAAGAGGTCAGCTACGATTTTCCGATGGCCATGAACAAGGAAGTCGAATTCTATCTCGACTTTTTCCAGAACAAACAACGAAAACTCTTCAGCCGCTGGCTGGAACGCTCGACCCGCTACCTGCCGATGATCAAAGAGGAATTGCGCGGGGCCGGGCTGCCCGAGGATCTTGCCTACCTGCCGCTGATCGAAAGCGGCTACAGCCTTACCGCCTTTTCCACGGCCAAGGCCGTCGGACCCTGGCAGTTCATGAAGCCCACCGCCCTTGATTACGGCCTGGAAATCAATAAATACGTCGACGAACGGCGGGATCCGGAAAAATCGACCAGGGCGGCCGTCTCCCTGCTCGCCAATCTCTATGACATGTTCGGCGACTGGCATCTGGCCGTGGCCGCTTACAATGCCGGCTGCGGCAAGATCAAGAAGGGGATGAAAAATTACCAGACCAACGATTTCTGGGAACTTGCCCAGCAGCGGTATCTGGCCGACGAGACCAAGCATTTCGTGCCAAAGCTGATTGCCGCCATCATGATCGCCAAGAACCCGGAAAAATACGGCTTCACCGGTATCAATTACGAGCCGCCCCTGGCTTACGAAACCGTCGAGGTTTCGGCCGGCACCTCCCTGCTCGCCGTCCAGGCCGCCTGCAAGGCCGATCTTGAAGAGCTGCGCAACCTGAACCGCCATCTGCCGCAACTGATGACCCCGCCCGGCGCCGATACCTACACCCTGAAGGTGCCGGTGGTGGTGGACGC
>CAZUZJ010000113.1:0-8067 GCA_964624225.1 uncultured Desulfobulbia bacterium
TCCATTGCCGCCCAGGATCTGCTGCCGAAAATCAAGAAGGACCCCGGGTTTCTCGCCAAGAACGGCTATCGTCTGTTCCGGGGCTGGAATTCCGGCTCAGAAGAGGTCGATCCGGCAACGGTCAACTGGCGGGCGGTCCGCGATAACACCTTTCCCTTCCGGTTGCGGCAGGAACCGGGGCCGCTCAATGCCCTGGGCCGGGTCAAGTTTCTCTTTCCCAACCCGCATGATGTCTATCTGCACGACACCCCCTCCCGTTCCCTGTTCAGCAGGGACATGCGCACCTTCAGTTCCGGCTGCATCCGCCTGGAAAAACCGCTGGAACTGGCCGCCCATCTCCTGCGCGGCACCCCGCTGGCCGACAGACAGGTTCTCGAAGAGGCTCTGGCCAGCGGCAAGACCCAGTCGATCCGCCTGACAGAAAAGGCGCAGGTCCACCTCCTCTACTGGACCGCCTGGGCCGGTGACGACAACACGGTTCATTTCCGCGGCGACATCTACGACCGCGACCGGATACTCTGGCAGGCCATGCAACAGCCGCCTCCGGCCGTTGCATGGCCTGCCCCGAAAAATTCCTGAGATTCTCATCACCTGCCTGTTCCTGCCTGACGGGATGGCAAACGACCGTCAGCCCGTGACCACGAGCTGCTCGTCGAAGACCGGATCGGTGTGGCGAAAAACCACGGTGCGGAAGAAATCGATGGTATCGAGACGACGGTTCAGCATACGCACCTGCTCCCGTACCATGCCGGTCATGGGGATGCGGGTGATGGCCATCTTGTATTCGATGTTGGAGGCATAGCTGCTGTCAAGATACCAGGCATAGATGAGCCCCATCAGCATGCCGGGCGGAGTGAAGCCTTCGGTGCCACTGATCAGCCGGGTGTAGAAGAGCGGATCGGAAGCGGCCCGGTTCATCCGCACCAGGTGGAGAAAACGGTGCAGCTCGTCCGGGGAAAAAAAACAGTTTCTCTCCTCCTCCGGCCGCAGGGTGAGGCGATAGACCTTGCCTAAGGGAACCCCGCCCTCCCCCACCGACCGCATCTCCTTTACCGCCGCATAATTGCCGAGGAGCGACTGACCGAGGGCGACCAGAAAGGAATTTTCGAAGCGGGCGGGGTCCTCCAGGCCATCCTGGCGAATCTTGATCAGCCCATCCTCCGGATCATAGTAGGAAAAGATACTGTCCCACTTCATACTGCGCTGCCAGTTGCTCTCGCCGACCAGGACAACGCCCCGCACCCGGTCGAGATGATCGGTCAGAATATCACCATGCCGCCAGAAGATGTCGGCCAGCTCGTCGCGCAGTGATGACGGGCATTCCCAGCCGACCAGCCGTTCGCCAAAGAGAAGACGGCGGCGGTCCGGGGTGAGATGATCCGGCCGCACCGAGGCGCTGAGCCGGAAGGCGGGCGGCAGCTCCACCGTAATCTCCCGGGGAATGTGGTCGCGCACCGGCCACATGATGGCGATCGCCCGGGCCAGATTGGCCGGATCGTGCTGCACCTTGCGCTCCTTCAAGGCCGCTTCGGAGAAAATGCGCGCCTCGACCGGGGCGAACCCCATCTGCCAGACCCGGCCCCGGTCGAGATAGATGGGGACCTTGTCCTCCACCGCGTAGTTCTGCAGAATGCTGCCCGGGATATCCTGGAGGCCGAGCAGCATGACCTGGTCAAAGAGACCGCGCACTCCGCCGGGGATGTTGCGGTGATAGGCGGTGATGAGATCGGAGACGTAAAAACGGCGACGCGGATCCTCGAGGACGAGATCGGTCTCCCCCTTCTGGATCCAGAGATTGGCGACGAGAATTTTCAGAGCCCGTTCGTTGCTCCGCACCGCATCGACCAACCCCGGCACCTGAAGGATAGGGATAATGCTGGTGTAGAGACTGCCCGGGGCCAGGACAATGATGTCGGCCCTCGCAATGGCGGCAAGAACCGGCGCGGACACCGTCGGTTCGTCGGCGAATTCGACAAAGACCCGGTTGATGGCGGTATTGCGCCGGGCACTGGCCGTCTTGTTCTCGCCGCTCACCACCACCCCGTTGCTGTAGAGCACCCGCAGGCCGGCCGGGGTGGTGGTGCAGGGCAGCACCGCCCCGGGACCACAACCGATCAGCTGCCCAAGCCAGTCAATACCAGCCAGCAGTTCGGTGGAACTGACCTGCACCCCTGCCGCCACCTGCCGATAAATCGCAGCGACCAGCAGCAGATTGCCCAGACAGTGGGGCCGCCGGAGCAGGGGCCGCAACCGCAGGTCGGTGAAGAGGAGATCAAGCAGCTCCAACAGGCCGCCGGCCAGGGGCAGCGGCAGACCATCGAGGGAGAGCCCACCGGCGGCGAGCAGATCGGCGACACTCTCCGGCTCCTCGCTGAAGCGGTAATTGAAGAGCCGATGGAGACTGCCGGCCGTCTGCCGGCACTCGGGCCCGTCAAGCCCGTATGTGTCGCGCAGAACCCGTTCCCGTACGGCGGAGAGCATGACATGGCGGATATCGCCCAGGGCGATGAGGGGCAGATCTTTCAGCAGCTCGCCGGTGGAGCCGCCGTCGTCGGTGACGCAGACAACGGCGGTGGTATGGGGAAAGAGCTCCTTCATACCCTGAAAGGGGTTTGCAGCCCAGCCAGGGCCACGGCTGTCACCGCCGATGACATTGGAGAGGCCGGAACCGCCGCCGAGGACGACGACCCGCAGTCCGGCGGTATCGACCCGGCGCAGCTCGGACGCCAGTTCCTCGAAAGCGGCGGTGACCGGGGGCGGAGCGGGGGGCGGGCCGACGAGGACGATCTCGATCAGCTTTTCCACCAGATTGCGGCGCGGCACGAGATCAAAGGGGAGCAGCTTGCTCCGTTCGAGCTGCCGCAACCGGGCTATGACCGGATCATCCTTGCCGCGCGTTGCCATCCCTTTTTCCACTCCTGTTCACAAAAGCGCGAACCGCCCAGTCCCCTTTCACAGGCCGGTGGCCGCCATCTGTTTGCGCACCGCCACCTCGGACTGGGCGAGGGCGTCTTTCTCGTCCTCGGTCAGCTCGAACTCGATGATCCGCTCCACCCCGCCGGCACCGAGCACCACCGGCACCCCAAGGAAGCAGCCGGAAAATCCGAACTCACCCTCCACATAGGCGGCGCAGGGCAGCACCCGCTTGCTGTCGGTGAGGATGGCCTCGGCCATCTCCACCGCGGCCAGGCCCGGGGTGTAGAAGGCGGAGCCGGTCTTGAGGTGGTTGACGATCTCCGCCCCGCCATGCTGGGTACGGCTGACAATGGCGTGCAGCTCCTCGTCGGAGAGCAGATCGGTCACCGGAATCCCGGCGACATTGGCCAGCCGCACCAGCGGCAGCATGTTGTCACCGTGGATGCCCATGACCATGGCGTTGACATCGCGGGGGGCAACCTGCAGGGCCTCGGCCAGAAAGGTGCGATAGCGGGCCGAATCGAGGACGCCGGCCATGCCCACCACCCGGTTTTTCGGAAATTTCGAGACCTTGTAGGCGGTGTAGACCATGGCGTCGATGGGATTGGTGACGACGATGAGCACGCAATCGGGTGAATGGGCCGCCGCCTGCTCGGCGCATGATGTGACGATGGCCACGTTCTTGGCGAGCAGATCGTCGCGGGACATCCCGGGTTTGCGAGCGAGGCCGGCGGTGATGATGACGACATCCGAACCGGCGGAGTCGGCATAGTCATTGGAACCGATGATCCGACCAGAAAAGCCGTCCACCGGTCCGGCCTGAAGCAGATCGAGGGCCTTGCCCTGGGGTACGCCCTCCACCACGTCAAGCAGGACGATATCGCCGAGCCGGCGGCTTGCCGCCCAGTGGGCTGCGGTGGCGCCGACATTGCCGGCGCCGATGATGGTTATCTTATTCCTCATTCTCTTTCCTCATTCAGTAAAAATTCATAAAACATCAAGCAACCACGGAGCAGACGGAGAGCCCAGAGGACTCTTTACCATAGCCAGTTCACTCTGCCCTCGCCGTGCGCTCCGTGGTAAAAAAAAAAATCACCGCTGACAGCCAGCCATCATCTGTTCCACCCGTTCGAGATCCTTCAGGGTATCGACCTCGACGGAGTCGTGCTCGGTGAGCACCACCTTGATCCGATAGCCGAATTCAAGGGCGCGCAGCTGTTCGAGTTTTTCGAAACGCTCCCACTCCCCTTCCGGCAGGCCGACAAAGGTGAGGAGAAAGCCCTTCCGATAGGCGTAAAAGCCGAGGTGCTTATAGTAGGTGGGCGGCGGCGGATTCTGCGGGTCACGCTGGAAGGGGATCGACGCCCGGGAGAAGTAGAGGGCCATGCCGTTGCGGTCAAAAACCGTCTTGACATGGTTTGGATCGTCGATCTCCTCCGGTCGGATGATCCTGTAGATCAGGGTCGCCATCGGCAGGGCCGGATC
Organism: uncultured Desulfobulbia bacterium; assembly: GCA_964624225.1. Classification (GTDB taxonomy): domain Bacteria; phylum Desulfobacterota; class Desulfobulbia; order Desulfobulbales; family SURF-16; genus DB1. The sequence continues at coordinate 4,402 of CAZUZJ010000113.1, forward strand.
GTCGAGCAGGGGCCGGGCCACCTGCTCCACCACCTCGGCCGGGAAAAGCGGCTGATCGCCCTGGATATTGACGACCACGTCCTGCTCCGGGATGTCCATAATAGAGACCGCCTCGGCCAGCCGATCGGTGCCGGAGACGTGCTCGCGCAGGGTCATCACCGCCTCGCCGCCGAAGGAGCGGACGCAGTCGGCGATCCGCTCGTCATCGGTGGCCACCGCCACCCGGGAAAGCAGAGGCACGGCGGCGGCCCGCTCGTAGACGTGCTGGATCATCGGCTTGCCCTGGATTTTTGCTAAGGGTTTTCCCTCAAAGCGGTTAGAATAGTAACGGGCCGGAATGACGGCCACCACCTTCGGTTCTGATTTATGCTGCAAATCCATGTACTTTTACCTTTATCCCGGCAATTGACACAAACAGATGGACACCCCGACCCGCATCAGTATGGTCTGCGACGATCCGGAGCTTCGGCCGCGGGCGGAAGCGCTGGCGGCCCGGCTGGGACTCGCCCTGGATCCGGCCAAACCGATCGGCGCGGAGCTGCTTTTGGCGATGACCGGCGACCACCTGGAGTTGCGCTGGGCCGACCCGCGCGCCAAAGAAACCGTCCGGGTCGATTTTTCCTCCGGCCCCCTGCGCTACCGGCTGCGCTGCGGCGGCGGCCGCAAACAGCCCCTGGCCCGGGCGGTTGGCCTCAAGGCCAACCGCTGTCCCCTGGTCCTCGACGCCACCGCCGGGCTGGGCCGCGACGGCTTTATCCTGGCCAGCCTCGGCTGCCGGGTGATGATGATGGAACGGTCGCCGCTCCTCGCCGCTCTGCTGGAAGACGGGCTCGAACGGGCCGCCCGGCAAGCCGAACTTGCCCCCATCATCGCCCGCATCAGCGTGACCACGGCCGACTGTCTGACGTTGCCGCCCCTTACCCCGGCGCCGGACGTCATCTATCTCGACCCCATGTACCCGCACCGCAGCAAAAGCGCCCTGGTCAAAAAGGAGATGCGCCTTGTCCGGGCCCTGGTGGGCGACGACAGCGACGCATCACAACTGCTCGACTGGGCTCTGCTGCATCCTGGCAGCCGGGTGGTGGTCAAACGCCCCAAAGGGGCGGAAACCCTCGGGCCACGCCGCCCCTCCACCATCATCAGCAGCACCAACAGCCGCTTTGATATCTATCTGCCGGCGTGAAACGTTTTGATCGGGTGAACGATGAAGGGTTCAAGCGCTTGAACGTTGCAACGCTTCAATACACCTGTCACACCGCGGCCGCCTTGCTGAGTGCCTCGCCCATCTGGGCGAGCCGCTCATCGGTCAGCAGAACCGGGACCTGATAGACGAGCAGGCGGTCCATCAGGGCGGCGGAGACCGGCAGGGCATCCTTGTCGTAGACCACCCGGCGCTTGCCATCCGGACCGCTGAAAGGCCAGCCCGATCGGGCCAGGGTGGCGCCGGCCAGCAGGTGTTCCCACTTCGGATAGAAATGCCAGCTATTGGCGCCAAAGGCGATGGCGCCGGCGCCGTTGTCGGCCAGCACCCTGTTCACCGCCCTCGCCCGCTCGGCGTCCGTCAGAAAGAAGCCGATGAAGGTGGCGGAGTCTCCCTCTTCATCAAGAATGGTCCGGAAGGTGACGCCGGGGATCCGGGCAATCGCCTCTTTCAGGGCTGCCTTGTTTTTCCGCTGGCGGCTGATCATGTCATCGAGCTTGGCCAGCTGAGCGAGACCGATCGCCCCTTGCAGTTCCATCATCCGGTAGTTGAACCCGATGAAACTGCGGCCCTCGCCGCCCCGCGCTCCCGGATTAGGGACATGATCGTGGCCGTGGTCATGGTATTCGGACATGTTACGCCACAGCTTCTCATCATCGGTGATGATCATGCCGCCCTCGCCGGTGGTCATGGTCTTGACCGGATCAAAGGAGAAGGTCCCGCAGGCGCCGAAGCTGCCGAGCCGCTTGCCCTCCAGGGTGGCGCCGGCCGCCTGGGCGGTGTCCTCCAGCACCGGGATGCCGTGTTTGTCGGCAATGGCCTTGATCTCCCGGATGCGGGCCGGGGCGCCCAGCATATGCACCGGGATGATGCAGCGGGTCCGCGGGGTGATCTTTTTTTCCAGATCACGGGGGTCCATGTTGAGGGTATCGTCCACCTCGGCAAAGACCGGCACCGCGCCGACGTCGAAGATCGCCTCCCAGGTGGCGACAAAGGTGAAGCACTGGGTGATGACCTCGTCCCCCGGCCCGACGCCGAGCGCGGCCAGCGCCACCTTGAGCGCCGCGGTGCCGGAGGTGACTGCCTGGGCATGCTTTACTCCGCAGTAGGCGGCAAAGCGATCCTCGAAGGTGCGCACCTTGTAGATGCCCTTGCGCTGCTGGGGAAACTCGTAACGAAAGAGGACGCCCGTGTCAAGGACATCCATGATCTCCCTCTTCTCTTCCTCGCCAAACACCTCAAAACCCGGCATGCTCTTTCTCCCAAATTATTTTGTTCAATTGGCCTGATTGGTCCAATGGTCTCATTGGTCTGATTAGTCCAATTGATCGCACTGGCCTGATCGATCTTATTGCCTTGCTTGGTTGAAAACCAACACGACCAATTGGACCGGCAGGACCAGTCAACCAGACTTACCAACCCTTGTGGGCAACCTCATAAATCCGAATTACGTCGTCAAGACTCGGTCGACGCGGGTTGTTCTCCACCGGCCGGGTGACGGTCAGGGCAATCTCGGCCATCTTCGGGATTTTGTCCGCCGGGACGCCGATGGCCTCCAGGCTTGCCGGAATCTCCACATCCTGGTTGAGTTCATAGACCGCCTCCACCGCGGTGCGGGCCGCGTCGCGCAGGGAGAGATCGGCCACGTCGTAGCCCATTACCTCGGCGATGCGGGCGAACTTGTCCGGGTTACCGATGATGTTGTAGTCGACGACATAGGGCAGCAGCACGGCATTGGCCAGACCGTGAGGTATGCCGAACATGCCGCCCAGGGGATAGGCCATGGCATGGACCAGGCCGACGCCGGCGGTGGCCAGCGCCTTGCCGCCGAGCAGACTGCCCATCATCATGGCGGAACGGGCCTCGATATTGGCGCCGTTGGCAAAGGCCATGGCCAGATTGGCGCTGATCAGGCTCATCGCCTCCAGGGCGTACATGTCGGAAATGGGGTGGGCCTGAGTGGAGACAAAGGCCTCCAGGGCGTGGGTGAAGGCGTCGATGCCCGGCGCAGCGGTGACGTGCGGCGGCAGGGTCAGGGTCAGGGCCGGGTCGAGCACCGCCATTTCGGGATAGAGCGGGTCGCCGTTCATGCCGCCCTTGCTCTTTGTCTTCTCGTTGATGAACACCGCGGTGAAGGTCACCTCGGCGCCGGTGCCGGCCGTGGTCGGGACCATGATCTTCGGCACGCCGGGTTTGGTGATCCTGCCAAGGCCCAGATAGTCAACCGCCTTGCCGCCGTTGGTCAGCAGAATGCTCACCGCCTTGGCCACATCCATGGCCGAGCCGCCGCCGGCGCCGATGACGCAGTCGCATTTCGCCTTGCCGGCGATTTTCGCCCCCTCGTCGGCCAGCTTCAGGCCCGGTTCCGGGTCAACATGGTCGAAGAGCACATATTTCACCCCGGCGCCATCGAGGGGTGCGACGATTTTTTCCAGTACCCCGACCTCTTTCAGACTCGGATCAAC
>CAZUZJ010000114.1:0-8059 GCA_964624225.1 uncultured Desulfobulbia bacterium
CGGGTATCGGCGATGACGATTTCAAAAGAGACCTCCGGGTACGTCTCCCGGAAGCGGGCGGCGAGGACAGGAAGCATGTAATTGCCGGGGATGGTGCTGGCGCCGAGCAGCAGTTTGCCCCTGACCCGCTCGCCACTTTTCAGGACGATCTCGTTGATTTTTTCCAGATCCTCGATGAGCTGCAGGGCCCGGGGAAAGATCAGATCCGCCTCGCTGGTCGGTTCGATTTTTCTGCCCAGCCGGTCAAAGAGCAGGCAGCCGAGGGAGCGTTCCAGATTTTTAATGTGTTCGCTGATGGTCGGCTGGCTGATGAAGAGCTGTTCTGACGCCTTGGAAAAACTCCGGTTACGATAAACGGAAACAAAGATACGCAGTTGATGGATATCCATGGGCCGGCCCCGTGCGGTTATAGTGGGAAAACGAATGGCGAGAGCGCGCCGGTTTGTCGGTTTCAGTCATTAAAGCCGATCTGTTCGATGAGTTTGCGCATGATTTTGCGCTCCTCCAGGGAGAGGCTCGTCACCTCGAAGCCGGTGTCAAAGAAATCGGGATTGATGTCATTGGAGGACCAGAGGCTTTTCCCTTCGAAATGGATCTCCTGTTCCTGGAAGTAGCCCTCCGGCAGCATCAACTTGAGGATAAAGGTGGTATTGAGGGGGATTTTTTCCTTGCTGACCAGCTTGATGCCCCGGGTGGTGATGTCAACGAGATGGCCGAGCAGGGCGCCGGTTTCAAGGTCGTAGACCTCGAGATAGTAGATGAGATGATGGCGCTTGAGAACGCGGGATTTCGCCATGGGCCGTACCTCGGTGAAAGGAAGAGACGCGATGAAGCCAGCAGGTACGAACATTCTGGCTATTTTCGCATTATTTTGCAACCTTTTCCAGCATGCGGTGCACCACCTGCTCGATGGTGAGCGTCGAGGTGTCGAGGATCAGGGCATCCGCGGCGGCCTTCATGGGGGCAAGGCTACGGCGGCTGTCCTCCTCGTCCCGTCGGCGGATCTGGGCGAGGATCTCCCGCTCATCCGCCGCCATTCCCTTTTCCCGCAACTGCCGGCAACGCCGGCGTGCCCGTTCCTCCGGGGCGGCGTCGAGAAAAAATTTATGCCGGGCATCGGGAAAAACCACGGTGCCGGTATCGCGTCCTTCCGCCACCACCCGGCCCGCTTCGCCCAGTCGCTGCTGCATGGCGGTCAGCCGCTGCCGCACCACCGGCTGGGCTGACACCCTGGAGGCCACCAGTCCCATTTCCGCAGTCCGAATCGACAAAGACCCGCGTATCACCGTCTGCTGGCACAAGTTGCAGGTCCATGGCGTCGAGCAGGGCCGCCAGGGCGTTCTGGTCATCGAGACTGATGCCGTGCTGGCGGGCGGTGTAGCCCACCGCCCGGTACATCGCCCCGGTGTCGAGAAAGGTATAGCCGAGGCGGGCTGCCACCAGCCGACTGATGGTGCTTTTGCCGCTGCCCGAGGGACCGTCGATGGTGATAATCTCCTGCACGCCCCCCACCTATTCCCCCAGGCAGCGGGCCAGGGTGGCAACCAGCCGTTCGTTTTCCGCCCTGGTGCCGACCGTGATCCGGATAAAATGCGGATAGCCGTAAGCGCTCATCGGCCGGACAATGACCCCCTGACGCAGCATTTTCTCATAAATGATCTTGCAGTCCTGCCCGACATCGACCAGAAAGAAGTTGGTCTGGGTCGGGTAGACCCGGCAGCCGAGCTTTTCGATTGCCGCGGTCAGCCAGGCAATGCCGGCTTGGGGCATGGCAATGGTGTTGAGGTAGTGGTCGTCGTCCGTCAGGCAGGCCAAGGCCCCCACCTGGGCCAGTTCATTGACGTTAAAGGGTTGGCGAACCCGGTGCAGATAGGAGGCGATGGCGGCGTCCATCACTCCGTAGCCGACCCGCAGGCCGGCCAGGCCATAGGCCTTGGAAAAGGTCCGCAGCCCCACCACCGGGGGCGGCTGGTGGAGATAGCGCCGCACGTCGAGCTGCTTGTCGGCATCGACGAAATCGACATAGGCCTCGTCGAGGACGACGATGACCGTTTCCGGCAGTCTGGCGAGAAAGGCCTCGAAGGCAGGGCTCTCAAATACCGTGCCGGTCGGATTGTTCGGGTTGTCGAGAAAGATGAGGCGGGTCTTTTCCGTCACCCGGGCGGCAATGGTGTCGAGGTCGTGGCGCATGTCTTGAAGAGGTACGACGACGTTGACGCCGCTGCGGGCCTGGACCATGGTCTGGTAGACGAGAAAGGAGGGCAGGCTGCTGATGACTTCGTCACCGGGCGAGACAAAAGCTGCGATCAGGAGCTCGATGACCTCGTTGGAGCCGTTGCCAAAGACCAGCTCGGCCGGCTGCACGCCGAGCTTTGCCGCCAGGGCTGTGGCCAGGTAATGGCAGCTGCCGTCCGGATAGCGGTGCAGGGTGGCAAGGCTGTCGCGGATGGCGGCGAGCGCCCTGGGCGAGGGGCCGAGGGCGTTTTCGTTGGAGGCCATCTTGATGGAGCCAGTGATGCCGTATTCCCGTTCCAGCTCTTTCAGCGGTTTGCCGGGCGGATAGGGAACCAGGGTTTCGATATTTTTGTTGACCGAGAGTTTCATGGGCAAAAAGTGTCCTTGGGTTTACAGAGGAGGTTTCCTGCCGACCATGCCGAGCCGCAATTCCAGGTTGAAGGCGACCCGCAGCAGGCTTTCCTCGGCAAAGTGTGCGCCTTGCAGCTGGAGACCGATGGGCAGGCCGGCAGTGCTAATCCCGCACGGCACCGACATGGCCGGGATGCCGGCCATGTTGGCCGGGATGGTCAGCACGTCGGAAAGATAGACACTGAGAGGATCATGACCTTTCTCGCCGATCCGCCAGGCCGGGGTCGGCGTCACTGGCGAGGCCAGCACGTCGCAACGGGCAAAGGCCTCTTTGTAGTCCTCGACGATCAGGGTGCGGATCTGCGACGCCTTTTTGTAGTAGGCGTCGTAATAACCGGCGGACAGAGCGTAGGTCCCCATGATGATGCGGCGTTTCACCTCGTCGCCGAAGCCGCGGGAACGGCTTTTTTTGTACATGTCGAGGAGCGAGTCTGCCTCCATGTCCCGCAGGCCGAAGCGTACCCCGTCATAGCGGGCCAGGTTGGAACTCGCCTCGGCCGGGGCAATGATGTAATAGGCGGCAACGCCGTATTCGGTATGAGGCAGCGAGACATCGACGATCTCCGCGCCGGCCCGCTTTAGTTCGTCGATCCCCTGGCGCACCGCCCTCTCCACCTCCGGGTCGAGCCCCTCGCCGAAATATTCGCGGGGAATACCGACGCGCACACCCTCCAGGCCCTCCCGAAGGGCGGCGACATAATCCGGCACCGGCGCGCGGACCGAGGTCGAGTCCTGGACGTCGTGGCCGCTGATGGCGTTCAGCATGATCGCGCAGTCGCGGACATCCTTGGTAAAGGGGCCGATCTGATCCAGCGAGGAGGCAAAGGCAAGCAGGCCGTAGCGGGAAACCCGGCCGTAGGTCGGCTTCAGGCCGACCACCCCGCAGTGGGAGGCCGGTTGGCGGATGGAACCGCCGGTGTCGGAGCCGAGCGAGGCGATGCACATGTCCGCCGCCACCGAGGCGGCCGAGCCGCCGCTGGAGCCGCCACAGATGAAGGCCGGATTCCACGGGTTTTTCGGCACCCCGTAGGCGCAGTTCTCGTTGGCCGAGCCCATGGCGAACTCATCCATTGTCACCTTGCCGACAAGGACCGCACCGACCGCCTCCAGTCTCTCCACCACCGTGGCGCTGTATGGGGGAATGAAGGATTCGAGGATCTTCGAGCCGGCGGTGGTGCGCAGGCCTTTGGTGCAGAGGACGTCTTTGATGGAGAGCGGGATACCGCACAGCGGGCCGCCGTCGCCCCTGGTCAGTCGTTCTTCGGCCGCCCTGGCCTGGCGCAGAGCCTGTTCCCGAGCGAGGGTGATGTAGGCGCCGACCTTGTCCTCAACCTGCTCGATGCGGGTAAAGACCGCCTCCGTTACCGCAACTGGGCTTGTTTCGCCCCGGACAAAACGATCATGCAAGTTCTGTATGGTCAATGCGTGGAAATCCATTCCTTCCCCTATCGATAAAGCCGGAAAATTTTTTTACCAGGGCGGGCACACAAAGAAAGAGAGTGAATTGACCGCCTGGTATCTCCGTGTGCGCCGTGGTGAATGTCAGTTTTTTTACGAAACCATCCCGGTTGCCTAAAGGACGCGCGGGACGACAAAGGCCTCGCCGTTCTGGCGCGGCCCGTTGGCCAGCGCCTCCTCCCGGGGCAGGGAGGGGCGCACCTCGTCTTCCCGGAAGGCGTTACGGAGCTCCAGGGCATGGGTGGTCGGTTTGATGACGCTGGTGTCGATTTCTCCCAACTTGGCGACATAGCCCAGAATCCGGTCAAGCTGACCGGTCAGGGTCATAATCTCCTGTTCCGACAGCTCCAGCCGGGCGAGATGGGCCACCTTGGCAACTTCTTCCTGTGAAATATTCATACGGTGTGTTCAGATGGTCTGGTGCGGGTTTCTGGTGAGAATGATATCGGCAAAGGCCTCCACGACCTGGGGATCGAACTGGGTGCGGGCATGGGCGCGCAGTTCGCCCACCGCCTCATCTTTGGTCATGTTGACCTTGTAGCTCCGTTTGGATGTCATGGCGTCAAAACTGTCCGCCACCGTGACAATTCTGGTCAGCAGATTGATCTCGTCGCCGCGCAATCCGTCCGGATAGCCGGTGCCGTCCAGGCGTTCGTGGTGATGGCGGACGATCTCCCCCTCGCGCTCCAGAAACTGGAGGGGTTTGATGATGTTTTCGCCGATTTCCGGATGTTTTTTGACCAGGCGCCATTCCTCGTCGGTGAGTGGCCCCGGTTTCTGGATACAACTGACATCGATGACCAGTTTGCCGATGTCGTGCAGCTGGCAGGCTCTGGTCAGGACGTCGATGTCGGCTTTGACCAGATCCATGGTCCGGCCGATCAGCTTGGAGTAATCCGTCACCCGTTTTGTGTGGCCGGCGGTGTACTGGTCTTTTTCCTCCAGGGCGGTGTTCAGGGTGATCATGGTGTTGACCGAGGAGATTTCCAGGTGGTGGCTGTACTTTTTCAGCAGCTGGTTCTTTTCCGCCAGTTCTTTGGTTTTTTTGCGGACCTCGCACTCGAGGTTTTTTTTGTACATCTTCTCCCGGCGGAGAAACATCCGTTTTTCCACGGCCCGGCGGATCTTGACGTCGAAGAGATCGAGATCCTCGATCGGCTTCGGGATAAAATCATAGGCCCCGAGGTTGATCGCCTTTACCGCATATTCCATGGAGCCGGCGCCGGTGAGAAAGAGCACCGGGATATCGAGTTTGCGCTGGTTGAGCGCCTGGATGGTCTCAAACCCGTTCATCCCCGGCATGTTGATGTCGAGGAGGATGGCGTCGATTTCATCGGTCACCGCCGCCAGCACGGCCTTGCCATTCTCCACGGCAAACACCTGGTGACCGAAGAGTTCGAGGATTTTCACCAGCGCATCGCGGACCAGCGGGTCGTCATCCGCCATGAGAATTTTCGGACTGGTCCGATCCGGGGTATAGAGTCGCGCTGATAACGCCAAGGAGAGCCCTCTTCTTCAAGTCTGGACGGGGCAACAATGGTCATGCCGCCATCACGTGACTACTGCTTTCATGTGTCGTGCCACTCTACAGGGTCCAGAAGTTTTTTGCAATTTTTTGTGCGTTGGCCAGGGAGGGCACCGGGACATCGGTGCTGCTCAGTCGGCGGAAGGTCTCTTCCGCCAGAAAGGGGCGCCCGGACATTTCCGCCAGCACCGCCAGCACCCCGTCGCGCTGACCGGCGACATTGTACCCCCCTTCCAGGGTGAAAAGCAGCCGGCCGCCGCAGAGTTCGTCGGCCAGCCCCAGCAGCACCCGGGTCATGTAGGCAAAGCCGTCAACCGTTACCTTCATGGTGCCGAGCGGGTCGCCCTGGTAGATATCAAAGCCGGCGGAGACCATGATCATGTCCGGCTGATAGGCGCGGGCCAGGGGGGCAAGGAGCTTGTTGAAGATACGGGCGAATTCCTCGTCGCCCTGACCGCCGGGCAGCGGCAGGTTGACGGTGTACCCCGCCCCGATCCCCTCGCCGGTTTCGAGGAGGGCGCCGGTTCCCGGATAATAGGGATACTGGTGGGTGGAGAAATAGAGCACCTGGTTGGTCCCGGAGAAGCTGTGCTGGGTGCCGTTGCCATGGTGCAGATCCCAGTCAATGATGAGGATTTTTTCCATCTTCAGATGGGCAAGGGCGTAGCGGGCGGCAATGGCGACGTTGTTAAACAGACAGAAACCCTTGCCGTGGTCCTCTTCGGCGTGATGGCCCGGCGGTCGCACCAGGGCGAAACAGTTGTCGATCTCGCCGGCGGCAAGCAGCCGGGTTCCCTCGACGACTGCGCCGACGGCAAGACAGGCAGCGTCATAGGAACGGGGCGAGGTGGTGGTGTCGGCATCGAGCAGGTCAAAGCGTTTGCCGGCGGTGGATGCCACCCGGCGGATATGCGCCTCGGTGTGATTGAGCGCGATGATCTCGGGCGAAGCCGGGGCAAATTCCGGAAAGAGAAAGGGGGCGCGGATCTCCGGTTTGTCGAGTTGCTCGTAAATAACGCGCAACCGTTCCGGGGATTCCACATGGTCGCTGCCCGGCTGGTGTTCGAGAAAAAGATCGTGTTTCAAGATGGCGGTTCGTCGCATACTGTCCCTCGTTATAGTGCGGTCATGCGTATGGTTTTTTCCGTTACCAGATAGTGGAGGGGTTGGTCATGGGCCAGCAGCGGCAACTGTTCCACCACCTGGAGTTCAAAGGCGAGGCCGATGCGCAGTGCCTGGGGGGCCGCATCGGCGAGAAAACGATCGTAGTAGCCGCCGCCGTACCCCAGCCGGCCGCCGTGGTTGTCAAACACCGAACCGGGGACCAGCACCGCGTCGAGGGCGGTCGGATCACAGGGGCGGAGGCGGTCCCGGACCGGCTCGAAAATGCCCTGAAAACCGGGCTGCAAGTCCCGGGAGGGATCACGGATCAGGCAGGGCAGCAGTTTGTGCTCCGCCGCCAGGGTGAGCGGGACGCAGACCGCGATGCCCCGTTCACCGAGCAGATCAAAAAGGGGCCAGGTCTCCACCTCGCTGCGAAAGCTTGCATAGATCATGATTCGTTGCATCCGGCCGAACTCCGCCATGGCGAGCAGCCGGTCATGGATCCGGGCGCTCTTTCCCCGCCGCCGGACCGGTTCGAGTCCGTCGCGCAGGGCGAGTATCCGGCGGCGCAGGTCTTTTCGTTCATCATTCATCGGCGGGTTGTTTTTTGGTTTTTTGGGCAAAATCAATGACCTATTTGCAGAAGCCGCCGACAAAGCGGGCCTCCCTGCTGCGCAGACCGCTCCGGCCGAGGAAGTGGCGGATGTTATGCATCCAGTAGCCGTACTTTTCCTCCTGCAGGGAACCGATGGCGCGCAAGGCCTCTTCGATCAGGCCATACAGATTTTCCCGCTCGCGGCTGCAGGCCAGCCTGGCCGGAGCCGGTCGATTATCCTGCTGTGCCCGCAGCACCTCGCTGTAGAGTTCGTAGACCAGCAACGCCACTGCCTGGGCCAGATTGAGGGAGGAGAAATCCGCGGTGGGAATGGTGGTGACGATATTGCACAGTTTCAGGTCGTCGTTGCTCAGGCCGCGATCCTCCGGACCGAAGAGCAGGGCAGCCTGGTTGGTTGTCAGTTTGGTGACGAGATCGGCCATGGCCGTTTTGGGCCCGGCCGTGGTAAGGCGTTGCCGGCCCTGGCGGGCGCTGGTGCCGACGACCCACTGAAAGGGGGCGAGGGCCTCGTCGAGCCGGGAAAAGATATCCAGACCGTCGATCAGGTGACTGGCGTGATGAGTGGCCAGTTTCCGCATGCGCTCCTCGTCCGGCCTCTCCTTTCCCACCAGGATCAACCTGCTGATTCCCATGTTGCAGGCGACCCGGGCCGCGGCGCCGACGTTTTCCGGGTAGGCGGGCCGGACCAGGATAATGGCGACTTGGGCAAG
>CAZUZJ010000115.1:0-8055 GCA_964624225.1 uncultured Desulfobulbia bacterium
CAAAATGTTGCAGTTCCTCCGGGCTGCGGGGCTTGTAGACCAGGGATTTTTTCCCGTCCTTGTCTTTGCTTTCCTCATATACCCCGTCCACCATGACCGCAACCGACAACCGTTTGACGACGCCGACCCCTTCCTGGATCTGGCGGGTCTTGCGGGTGATCTCGTAATTGCGCGTGACATTCTTGCGATTAAATCCCTCGCTTGCCGCAGTGGCGTCATCGGTTTCGGTAAACGTCGCCAGCTGGCCCTTGACCCCGGGTATGCCCCCTGCATCTTCAGCGCCGCCCTGTTTTTCCAGGAGCAGCTGCTCGCTGCGCACCACCTGCCCGTCCGGATCAAAACTCTCCTCAGTGACCGCCACCTTGTTGAAATCAAGATCAACGGCAACCCGGGCCAGGGCCTTGTTGACCCCCACCACCTCCTCAAGCATGCTCTCCACTTTTTTCCGCAGCTCATTTTCCACCTTGAGCTGATACTCAAGCTGGGTGGCGGAGAGCATGGTCTCGTCATCGCCTTCCTTACGGAACAGCAGGCGTCCCTGAGTATCGACCACCGTAATGTTCTCGGCGGTCAGCCCGGGCACGGCGCTGGCCACCAGATGAACTATAGCCATTATTTCACTTTTGGCCAACTTTTCCTGGCCGGCCATGGTCAAACTGACCGAGGCACTGGGCGGCCTGCTGTCCTCGACAAATACCGACTCCTTGGGCTCGGCAATGTGCACCCGGACATCCTCGACCTGTTCAAACTGACGGATGGTGCGGGACAACTCTCCCTGGATCGCCCGCTGGTAATTGAGTTTCTGAACAAAATCAGTGGTGCCGAAGTTGGTTTTATCAAAGAGTTCAAAACCGACGCCGCCGCCCCGCGGCAGGCCTTCGGATGCCAGACTGAGTCGAGTCTCGTAGACATGGGGTGCCGGCACGAGCACGGCGCTGCCGCTTTCCGCCAGCTGATAGTCGATACGCTGCTCCTTCAATCTGGCAACCACGCCGGCCGCGTCTTCCGGCGACAGCCCGGAATAGAGCACACTGTACTGGGGCTTTGATCCCATGAAGACCAGGGAAAGCATGGCCACCAGCACCGCGCCAACCACAAAAGCGGCAATAATTTTCTGGGGCAGGGTCAGTCCCTTGATGACGGCAACCGCCTGACTGGTGATATCGCGCAAAGGTGCCATGGAAAACTCTCACAATCCGCGTTGTGGATGTCAATCCGTTTTACAGAGAGAAAGTCGGCTTTCCCGGCATCACCGATGCCGGATCATGACTTTCCTGACTTTCCGGAACCTTCCTGCCCCAAAACCATGCCGGTCGACAGCCCGTTGCCCAATGGGTTGCCCGCGGTGCAGAATGGTGACGCAGAAGTCCGTAGACTTTCACAAAGTTGGACACTATGTTACAGCTGAATGCGCATCATGTCCTGATAAGCGGCAATCGCCTTTTGCTGGACCCGGGTCATCAGCCGGAAGGAAACCCCCGACTTTTCCATGGCGATCATCGTCTCATGGATATTGCCGTGTTCACCGGCGGCCAGCCCTTGACTCATTCCATCCGCTTCCTGCATCATGGTGTTGACGCTGTCGATGGATTTTTGCAGCACCTCGCCGAAGCCGGTACCGCCGGCCGGGGATTTCTCCGTTTTTCCGGAGCCAGCCGGCAGCAGCGACTCGCCATAACGAACCGGTTGCAAAGGCAATGTTTTCATCTGTTCTCCTTGGGCTTGAAAAGATTATCCAGCACCAATAACACATTCATTAATGGCTTCTTTAACGGCGACCAATATCCAGGGCCTTGATGGCCATGCTCTTCACCGCCTCGATGGCGGTCACATTGGCCTCATAGCCCCGCCGGGCGCTGATCATGTCCACCATCTGCTCCGGCACGTCAACGTTGGGAAAGAGCACCACGCCATTTTCGTCGGCATCGGGATGAGACGGATCATAGACCGCCTTGAACTCCTTGTTGTCCTCCACCACCTCGGCCACCTCCACCGTCCGCAGCTTATCCGAGGTCGCCCGCAGGGTCTCGGCGAACGAATCAAGGGGACGGGCCTGGAACACCACCGACTTGGCCCGATAGGGGCCACCTTCGATGGTGCGGGTCGTATTGGCGTTGGCCAGATTCATCGCCGTCACATTAAGCCGGGCCCGTTCCGCCTTCAGACCGGAGCCGCTGATTTTTAATGCGGTCAGGATATCCATGATCATTTTCCTCCTTCATCAATGGCATACTTGAGTCCGTCAAATTTCTTGCCGACCATCCTGGTGACGATTTCATACATCATCTGGTTTTCCGCCATTTTTACCATTTCCTCATCCAGATCCACCGGCCGCCGCTCCCGGGAAAATGCGAGATCGCGCTCGGCCTCTACCGGATCGAGATCAAGATGACCGGCATGGGTGCGGGTCAGGGTACCCTGGCTCTCCATCACCCGCTGCATTGTTTTTTCAAAGGAAAAGTCCTGCACCGTGTAGCCCGGTGTTTCCAGGTTGGCGACATTGGAGAGAATGAGCCCCTGCCGTTCATACCGGAGATTCAAGGCATGTTCCATCCGGGCAAGACCGCCGCTGAACAGTTTATCGATAGGCATAATTTTCTCCTCCGACAAAAATAATGAAATCGGGAAAGTCAGTTTTCACCACTGAGAGCACAGAGGACACAGAGAAAATATCTTTTAACTCCAATTAATTATCTCCGGGTGTCCCGTGGTCTCTGTGATTGATTTTCAGTTCGTACGGGACCATCACAGATGTGCACCCTGCCTAAAACAAAAGCAAAATGCGTGCCGGCAAGAGAACCATCAGAGTAACGGCAGTGATCCGGTCATGAACGCCCGGTAACGAAAAGGAGAAAGGATGGCCCGCCAATCCGGAGGGCAGGGCAGCCGACCCTTGCGGGACGGGAGCTGCCGCGCCGCAATCGTCGGTATCAGTCAATCAGACCCTGGGAGCGGTATTCCTGCAATTTATTACGGAGGGTTCGGACGCTGATGCCCAGCATCCTGGCGGCATGTGTCCGATTATTGTCGGTTTTCTGCAGGGCCTGCAGGATCATTTGACGTTCCACGTCCCGAAGACTGGTCATCCCCGCCTCATCGCCCTCCTCTGCCGACAGAGACGAGGCCTCCTCCCGGCCGTCAACCGGGAGCGCCGGGGAAACCACGGGTTCATCCTCATCCCAGAAGTCCCATGGCTCCAGCTGATCACTCAGCGAAAGCAGCACCGCCCGTTCCACCAGATTTTCCATTTCCCGGATATTGCCGGGCCACTCATAGTCAAGAAAACGACGACGGGCGGGCAACGACATCTGCTTGACCACCTTGCCGTACTGTTCGGAAAACCGGATGATGAAATAGCGGGCCAGCTCCTCGATATCCTCCTTGCGTTCCCGCAGGGGCGGCAGTGTCAAAGGAATGACATTGAGACGATAGTAGAGATCCTGACGAAACTGGTTGTTTTTCACCGCCTCTTCCAGGTTGCGGTTAGTGGTGGCCACCACATGAACATCGACCTTGACCGGCGCCTTGCCCCCCAGCCGGTCAACCTCCTCCTCCTGCAGGACGCGCAGCAGTTTTGCCTGGAGATGAAGCGGAATCTCGCCGATCTCGTCGAGCAGCAGGGTGCCGCCGTCAGCCAGTTCGAATTTCCCTTTTTTGGCGTAGACGGCGCCGGTAAAGGACCCTTTTTCGTGACCGAACAGCTCGCTCTCCAGCAATCCTTCCGGCAGAGCCGCACAATTCAGGGCAACAAACGGCCCGTTGCGACGATCACTTTCCTCATGAATAAAGCGGGCGATCATCTCCTTGCCGGTGCCCGACTCGCCGAGAACCAGGACCGTCGCCTTACTCGATGCGACGCTTTTTGCCTTCTGCAAAACTCTGGCTAGCTTCATGTCAGCGCCGATGATCATTTTCCTGCGGGTTCCATCAGCTGGCGGTCGCGCCCCGGGGCCGCCAATTTCCCTGACTGGCGGAGCGATGGCGGCAACCCCCCTGGCGGCGGCATCGACGATACTTTCGGCCGGCAGGGGCTTAAGCAGATAATCAAAAGCGCCGAGTTTCATGGCGCTGACCGCGGTTTCCACGGTGGCATGGGCGGTGATGACGATCACCGGCAGTTCGTTGTTGCTGTCCCGCAGATGGCGCAGCAGTTCCAGTCCGTCCATTTCCGGCATATTAATATCAGTGACAACCAGATCCGGCGGATTCTTCTCGCAGAGATCAAGGGCCATGACTCCATTCTCCGCCACGCTGACGACATATCCCCGTCGCGTAAATGCCTCATAGAGCTGCATCCGCGACTCCCGATCGTCATCAACCACCAGAATTTTCCGCGTCTTTCCCGTCATACTATTTTTTCAGAACGGCTTCCGTTTCAGCCATGGATTTCATGATGCTTTCCTGACGCAACCGCTGCTGCGCCATCTTTTTGACAAGATCGTCAGGTCCTTCAGCCGCCTTTTGAAACTGCTCCCCTGCCTCCGTTTTTTTCCCCTGCCGAAACAGCATGTCACCAAGACGAAGCCGGAGCAGCTGCGCCGCCGCGCCATCGTGGGGCATGCCTTCGGCCAGGGCGGCGTCATAGGCCTCTGCGGCCCGCACCGGGTCATCTGCCGTACGATAGCGATCGCCAAGCCTGCCGTACCACTGTTGAAGTTCCGCCGGCGGCAACCACTTGCCCGCGACAAAGGTCTTCAGCACCCCAGCCCGGTCGAGAATGGCGTCCTGGTCAAAGAGCAACCTGAGATAATCCGCGGCATACACAGCTTTTTTTTCGGCATAGGTGGGACTTTCGACCGCGATTTTATAAAATTCCAGCGCATCGGCCGGTCGTTGCTGCCGTTCCCGCAACTGACCGCTCAACCAGCAGACCTCGCCCAGGGCAGGGCTGGAGGCGTAGACCTTGCGCAGATACTTGAGCAGGCGCTGGGCCGATTTCAGATCATTGCCCGCCAGATAGGCCAAGGCGCGGTGGACATAGAGCTCAAGCAGCTCCTCATCACTTGCCGCAAGGGCCATGGCCCGGTAATAAAGGACGCTCGCCTGCCGGTAGACCGCCATTTCCTCCAGGGCACGCCCGACCAGAAAAAGAAGTCTGGCCTTGCGATAGTTCGCGACAAGGTCCTGTTCATCCTGATAAAGCTGATAGATGGCGGCATATTGATTCTTCTCCAGCAGCCCCTCCATCCGGCGTGCGAGAATATCCCCCATGAGCTGTTCCACCTCGGCCAGATCCGGCTTGGCAGCCTGATGACGCAGGTAGGCCTTGCCCATGGCAAATGCCTGCTCCAGCTCGCCCCGCTGCCAGTGACGTTTGAGCATCTCAAGTCGCGCCTCCTGGCTGAGCGGATCGGCGTACTGGGTGTCAAGCACCGCCTGCACCGGCTGATCATCGGCAGGCGATCCGGCTGTTTCCTTCCCCTCGGTGCCGGCGACCTCCTCTGCCGCTTTTTCACTGCCGGCCAGTCGGAACCGGCTCAAGACCACCTCGCGGTCCTCAGGCTGGCCTTCCGCAACGATCTGGCGGTAAAAGGTCGCGGCGGCATGGGCGTTGCCCTCGGCCAGATAACTCTCCGCCAGTTCAAACAGCACCTCGGCCCGATTAGGGCCAAAGCCGGCAATGTTGAGATAGTGCAGCAGATCCCGCCGTCCTCCCGGATGATCATCGATCCGCAGGGCGGCAATCCCTTTGTGGCGCAGCAGATCGGGGTCATGAACGTAAAAAGTGGGATCCTTTTTGAGGATTTTCAGATACACCGCCAAGGCATCATGATATTTTTCCCGGGCAAAGGCGATATGCGCCATACCGGCCTCGGCCCGCAGCTGGGAAAGCGGCTTCATGCTCAGGCCGAGTTCCTCGTAAACCGCTGCCGCCTCGTCAAAACGCCCAAGGCGGAGGAGAATGCGGGCCCGCATAAAGCGCGCCTCGTCAACCAGAGGATTGGCAGGGTATTTCTTGACAAACAGACCGTAGTAAGTCAGGGCCTCCCGCTGATACCCCATATTGACACAGGCGCCGGCGACATGAAAATAGGCCTCTGCCTGCCGGGGTGAATCAGGATACTCGAGGGTGTAGGAACGATACAGATCCATCACCGTCTGCCAGTCGGGGTCAACGGCCCCCAGGGCCAGCTCGCGATGGAGTTTGGCCGTCTGCCACAGGGCCTCCTCGGCCAGCGGCGAAGGGGAATAGTTCTGATAATAGCGCAGAAAAAACTGAGCCGCTTCCTCATCTTTGCCCAGACGGAGGGCATCATTGGCATCCTGCCAGAGTTTCTCCTGACGCTGCCGCAGAACCTCCCGCAACTCATCCTCACTCGGCCTGGCGGCGCCGGCGGGTGCCGGAGCGCCAGCAAAACCGAGAAGGCAGAGAAGCAAAATAACTCCGAGGAGAAGGCCACGCCCGTACCGGCCATGGGAGAGATTATCCGTCAGGGCGGCGCAGCTCATCGAGAATCCGGGCCGCCCGCCGCGGCGGTGAGCAGAGAACAAGCAATCATTCTTCCCTGCCTATCCCGTAGCGCTTCATCTTTTCCAGCAGGGTGGTCCGGTTGACATGCAGCAGCTTCGCCGCCCGGTTCTTGACCCAGTTTGACTTCTCCAGGGCCTGGAGGATCAGACGTTTTTCGAATGCCGCCACCTCCTCGTTGAGATTAAGTCCCTGGGCGGGAATGTCATCACCCCGTTCCTCTTTCGGCTCGGCGGCGCGGATCCTCTCCGGCAGATCATCGCGGGTGATGGTGTCACCCTGGCAGAGAATAACCATTCTTTCCACGACATTCTCCAACTCGCGGACATTGCCGGGCCAGGGATAGCGAAAGAGAAAGGCCATGACCTCATCGCTGACCCGGGCGATCGTTCGCTTTTTCGCCCGGTTGAACCGTTCGACAAAATACTCGACCAGCAGCGGAATATCCGAAGCACGACTTCGCAGGGACGGAGCCCTGATAGGAATAACGGTGAGTCGGTAATAGAGATCCTCGCGGAAACGGCCCTCGGCCACCTCCCGCTCCAGATTGCGGTTCGTGGCGGCAATCACCCGGAAATCGGAAACGATCGTCTTGGTGCCGCCAATACGCTCGAACTGTTTTTCCTGGAGGACGCGGAGCAGTTTCACCTGCAGCATCGGACTCATCTCCCCCACCTCGTCGAGGAAAACCGTGCCGCCATCCGCCAGTTCGAAACGGCCGATCCGGGTGCGAATGGCATGGGTGAACGCCCCCTTTTCATGGCCGAACAGCTCGCTTTCCAGCAGTTCGGTCGGGATGGCCCCACAATTGACCGGAACAAAGGGACCATTACGCCGCTCACTGCCGTAGTGCAGGGCCTGGGCAATCAGCTCCTTGCCGGTGCCTGACTCCCCCTGAATGAGCACCGTGGCGTTGGTGTCGCACACCTTCTCGATAATATCGAAGAGTTCCAGCAACGGCTTGCTCTGCCCGACGATATGGGGATAAGGGCTGACCGGTGATGTTTCCGTGGAATCACTTTCTGCGGGAAGCGAAGCTGCCAATGGGGGGCCACCTGGTGCGGTTGAGTTATTTATGAAATAAATTTCAATTATTCCATAGTTTTGGTATACAATTGGTATACAATATACCGGAAAAAAGTGTCAATTTTTTTTAAAAACAGTTTAAAGTTATCCGGACATGGCCCCTCCTGTATCGGATTTGCGCCCTTTCAACCCGGCTGGATGAATACCACACGAACCATGGACACACACACTTCTTCCCCCGGCGTCCTGGTGGACATTGTCAAGGTGACAAAGATCTACCCTCCGGACGTGGTTGCTCTGCGCAATGTCTCCCTTTCCGCGCAGAGGGGGGAACTGCTTTTTCTCACCGGCCCGAGCGGCTCCGGCAAAACGACGCTGCTGAAGCTGCTGTGCCGTATCGAAATCCCCACCCGCGGACTGATCGATATCGGCGGCAACGACTTGGGCAAATTAAAGCATACCGACATCCAGCTGCTGCGACAACGTATCGGTGTCGCCTATCAGGATTTCCGCCTGCTGCCGCGACTCTCCGTTTTCGACAACATCGCCATGCCCTTGGA